>JAZGDX010000075.1:0-3510 GCA_036478305.1 Bacteroidota bacterium | reverse complement strand
ACTCGCTCACGCTGGAAGAGATCGGCGAACGATTCAAGTTGACCCGCGAGCGTGTTCGCCAGATCAAGGAGAAAGCGATTCGTCGACTCCGGCACGCATCGCGAAGCAAAGCCTTGAGGGCTTATCTCGGCTAAGCCCTTCAAGCCCCCCCGCCTTCAGGTGGGGGGGCTTTGTCATATTTGGAGGACAGTGGTGTGATGGACACACTCTGTCGGAATTTGCTCCTGGTCTCGTTTGTTTTGACGGTCATCGGCTGTGCAGGCTCATCGCCGCGGTTCACGAGTTCTGAACCGACACAGGATCGTGATCAGAAATCCGACCGTCCGCGATTTAGCAGCAAAGAAAGCGAGGAAGAGCAGGCAGAGGACGATGTCAAAGTCGATTTGGGCCGAGTTTATGGGCGGTCTGTATCACCCGGGGCATCTCCCTTCGCGAAGGAAGCGGCGGTCCCTGCTGGCATCGATCGAAACAGGGTGATGGACGAGATTCTGTCCCACATCGGCACGCCCTATGCACAAGATGGTAGTGAGAAAGGGCGTCTTGACTGTTCGGCATTCGCCGCTCTCGTCTACAAGAATTCGCTTCATCGCAGTCTTCCGCGCACCACGAAGGAACAGTTTGCGGTTGGGAAAAGGGTCCGAGGAGGACCGCTAATGTTTGGTGACCTCGTCTTCTTCAATACCACTGGTGAGAATCCTTCCCACGTTGGAATCTACATCGGCGACGACCTCTTTGCCCACGCAAGCGTCACGTGGGGCGTCACGATTTCGTCGTTCCAGAGTTCGTACTTCCGGAAGCGATATTCCGGCGCCCGAAGGCTGATGTAAGTATCGTTATCCACTATTCACTCAGTTTCTCACACGTCGTCCTTAGGATCGGGTGGTTGTTTTTTTGACTGTTCAAACGTATATTATGTCCTCTATGATTGGGGTTCGTTGATTTGACAGCAAGCAGACCGAAGGGAGAGACTGCATACCCTGAAGGAGAAAAGGACTTGTCCGTACAGCCAATTTTTCTGTTCGGTGCAGATGTGCTTGGAGAGAAGGCGAAGCCTGTCACTGGACTAACAGACGGGGCGATAAAGCTTATCTACGACATGCTGGAGACGATGCGGAACGGCAGAGGAATTGGCCTGGCAGCGAACCAGATCGGTGTGCTGGAGCGAGTTATTGTTGTCGATATCTCCGATGTGAAGGAAGAAGAGGGTGAAAATCTGCGACTGTCGGAGGATGAACCGAAGAAGGCGATTCTTATAAATCCTGAGGTCCTCCATGTCGAAGGCAGTTGGGCAATGGAGGAAGGATGCCTCAGCATTCCGGAAGTTCGGGGCAAGGTGGAGCGGCCGGAGAGGATTCACGTGCGCTGCAAGGATGCTAATTTTCGCGATGGAGAGCTTACATGCAGTGGTCTGCTCGGCCGAGTCATACTCCACGAGATCGACCACCTCAACGGCATTCTGTTTCTGGATTATCTGAGCAAGTCTGAATTGAAAAAGCATGAAGTGCAGCTCGATCGGATTCGAAGAGGCGAGATAGATGTCGCCTATCCTGTGGCGGCAGCCGAGCCTGTTGACCGATGATTCGAGGCAGCGTGCTGACGTTGCCCTCTCCTCTTTTGAGCAGGAGCATCGACCTTCCGAATGAACATCGTCTTCATGGGGTCCCCTGAGTTCGCCCTCCCGAGCCTGAAGATTCTTCTGGAGAACGAGTACGATATGGTAGGAGTCGTGACGGCTCCGGACAAGCCGCGCGGGCGGGGGCAGGCAGTTACGCCGACCCCGGTGAAGGCGTTTGCGCTCGCACAGAACCTGAACATTCTCCAACCAGCCTCACTCAAGGAACCGGCGTTCATTGAGACTGTCCGCAAACTTCGACCGCATATCGCTGTTGTTGTTGCATTTCGAATACTGCCTGAAGAATTGTTTACCCTACCGACCCATGGTTCAATCAACTTGCATGCTTCGCTGCTTCCGTGCTACCGTGGGGCTGCCCCGATTCAATGGGCGATCATGAATGGCGAAAAGGAAACCGGGGTCACGACTTTTTTTCTCCAGGAGGCGGTGGACAAAGGAAACATCATTCTGCAGGCACGGACGCGCATCGGCGACGAGGAGACTGCGGGCGAAGTACACGATCGACTTTCTGAAATTGGTGCAGAAATCGTCCTCCACACCGTAAGGCTGATTGAGCAGGGAAAAGCGAACCCGAAGCCTCAAGCTGAGTCGCTGGCGAGTCCTGCACCGAAGATTGTCAAGGAGGATTGCAGAATCGACTGGTCGAAGGACGCTCGAGCAGTACACAACTTCGTTCGTGGGCTCTCTCCGTCACCGGGCGCCTACACGATTCACAGAGATCGAGTGATCAAGTTCCACAGAACGAAATTAGTCGATGAGGAAACAGAGCGACAGGGGGGAACTATTGTGAAGCTAGATGGAGAGTTGTGGGTTGCAGCAAGACGAGGAGTCGTGTCGATCATGGAGCTTCAGCAGGAAGGTCATAAACGGTTGAGATTCGACGAATTTCTTCGAGGGTATCAACTGAAAGAAGGAGATCGTTTCGGGTAGACGTAGGAGCTTATGAAAAGCCTCACTCCCATCCACCTCTCCACACCCCGACGTTGTCCCGACGTGTCGGGGAGTTTGTCGCGGCAAGTCAGAGAGTGGGAACGAGGGGGCGAGGTCGACGAGGACTTGTATCGACTCTTGAACTCCAGCAGATTGACGCACAAGTGAAGAGATAGACGATGACAAGAGTACTCTTTCTTTGCACTGCAAATTCTGCGCGCAGCCAGATGGCAGAAGGCATTCTTCGGCATCTCGCAGCTGATCGTTTTGAAGTACTCAGCGCTGGTACCCGCCCGAGCGCAGTCAATCCGCTCGCCATAAAGACCATGCAGGAGCTACAGATTGACATTTCCCACCACGTGTCGAAATCCCTTGATCAGTTCATCGATCAGCAATTCGAGTACGTCGTTACCGTCTGTGACAGAGCAAAGGAGGAATGCCCGGTATTCCACGGCGCGCGCCGGCGATTGCACTGGAGCATCGACGACCCTGCTGATGTGCGTGGCTTAGAGGAACAACGCCTCGAGGCGTTCCGCAGGGCACGCGACGAAATAGGGTCGAAAATCAAGTCCTTCCTCCTCTGACGATAACACTTGAATCCTTCAGGTTATCGGCTATCAGCTGGCCTTTTTTGTCAATTCAATATTCTTTCACCGGAGTAGGAGCTCTTATCATGAGAATTTCCATATGCGTTGCCGTGCTCCTGGATCTTCTCTTCCTCGATGTTGAAGTGCTCACGGCCCAGGGTGGTATCAGTGGGTTGGCGTACGTTGATTATTTCTACAACATCAACGGCGACATCTCAAACTACCCTGGAACGAGCAACCAGGGGTTTCAATTTCGCAGAGGATACTTCACCTATAACCACCGTATCTCCAAGAAATTCTCGAGTCGCTTCAGACTCGAGTACGATGAGTCTGCGACGACCACCAACGACAAAATCGGTG
>JAZGDX010000074.1:0-5970 GCA_036478305.1 Bacteroidota bacterium | reverse complement strand
GCATAGTGAATCATAATCAGGTAGCGGTCAACTTCCCTTGACTGCCGATCGCAGCGGACACGACAACAAAGTCAAACTCGCGACGGTCGAATAACGCCACGATTTAATCGAACTGGTACATCCGGCCAGGATTCTGTGGAATAAACGGCATCTTCTGATGGGGATCATGGTAGTGTCTCTTATAGGTATAAGCAGCTACAGATTCACTGCCGAGGATTTTGCATAAACCTGCATTGATCTGGTGAGACAGGTAATCGACGTACAACGGGGTCAGGTACAAGATTTTCATTCGGTTCCTAGTTTCCGCGGTACACCCACCTTCAACCCGACGCTTCACGGTGGAAGCACGCCGGATCAGAACTGAAGATACTTTCCAGGAACTGGGGGTCCAGATTCTCAGGTAGGGGCTCATGAATCCACTCATCAAAATGCAATGCCGCAGGCCACAACGGCGATGGATACCAAGTCCTGAGCCATACCTTCCATGTCTTGAGATCGAATGGATCCTCTTTCAAGCACCGGCGAAGAAGATATTTTGCACGGTGCCTTCCAAATTTATAAGGAAACAGAACCAAACTTGCCTCCCGCAGCCATTGGGCTCTCATTTTCTGGAATGCTCTTTCTGTGGTCGCGGTCTTTTGCGATCCAAATCTGCGTCGCAGAGCCCTGTACAGCCTATCAAGACTTCTTATCCTGATAAACGGGTCCCTCTTACTCCTCGCCACTCCATCCGCATCACAATCCGTTCGGTGGCGGACCAGCGCGTCGTTCACAAGAACGAACGGCCCCTGCTCGCCCATCCTGAGACAGAACTCAGTCTCTTCAGCCAATTGTGGATTGAACTCCTCGTCAAACAGCCCTGCCCCTATAGCCGTGTCTCTTTTGAAAAACATGACCGAGGGAAGCACTGTAGGCACAGTCGCGAGTCGAGAATCCGGCTCAAATAGCAACTTTCGCCAAAATTCTGGAGAACCGGCCGCTCCCTTTGTGAGAATCTGCCGATTGTCCCGGGATGCCCGATCGAACAGCGAGTGAATCAATGCGGCTTCGGGATGTCTTTCTGCTGCTGACAATTGAGCCTCCAGTCGATGGGAATACATCATATCGTCATCGTCCAACAGCGCTACATATTGTCCCTTAGCCTCGAGAATACCTCGATTGCGAGCCGAACATGCGCCTTGTCGTGGCTCTTTGACCAAACGTACCTTCTCTCTGTGCAATTGTACGTAAGGCTCCATGGCCATAAGGGTATTCTTCGGTGCATTGTTGTCCACGAGAAGTATTTCGTAGTCCTTGAATGTTTGATTGAGGCATGATTCTAAGGTATCCGATACTGTAGTTGGGTCAGCCAAACACACAGGAATAACAACAGAAACGACAACCGACATGCGTGCCTCCATGGGTGCCCGGGCAGCGTTCCTGGCTTGCCCCTTCGCTGTCAGACGGTACCGGCTTCCTTACTTTCCGATGGCGCGCCAGCGCCAAGAGCCTCAGAGGGATCTCCTCACTTCATCTCTCTCTCTGAGGTCAGCCATACCTTTTCCCTATTGGTTTCGCCTTTCCCACATTTTTGCGTATTTGACGAAGGTGTACATGCTGGCCCACACACTGACGAGGAAACCATGCATCCCGTCACGGAATCCCTGCCGTGCCACCAAGTACTTATAGAAGGTAAACAGCGGTCTTACCGTTAAGTCGGTCCAGTAAACCGATTGCTTGGTTTTTCCCCGCTCCTGCGCTGCGAGCGAGGTGAAGTTCCGAAACTTGCGGAAGTGATCATTGATCGAGCTTTCTGTATAGTGATCCAAAGGACTCTTGAGATACGCTGACTCACCCTCAAACACGAACCGATTATGTGGTTCCGCATCGTTGAGACGACCAACTCCTCTTTGGAACAGTCGAAGCTGATAGTCTGGGTAACACCCTGCCCATTTGACCCATTTTCCATAATAGAAGTTCCGTCGAGGCAGGTAGTACGCCACAGGATCATTTCCTTTAGGAGAGGCTAGGACGTCCCGAATCTCCGACTGCAAGTCTGGGGTTATCCGTTCGTCTGCATCAAGTATAAACACCCAGTCTGCAGTGGCCTGCTCAATAGCAAAATTCTTTTGATCCCCAAAGCCCCGCCAAGGACGGTCGAAGATGCGGTTCGTATACTGCTCGCATATTTCACGCGTTCGGTCCTCACTGTAAGCATTAACCACCACAATCTCATCCATCCAGTTGGCCGAATTCAAACAATCGCGAATGTTTCGTTCCTCATTGAAGACCACAATCGTACAAGAAATCGTCTTGCGCATTTTTTGACAACCTCGCTTTCAACCAACCGTGGCACAGCCTCTTTAAACAGGCTGAGCCCATGCGATCAGCTCCCTTACGCTGAAACCGCTTCCACACTTCTCACCCCATGGCTTTAAACCTTTCCCTGTACATGTCCAGAATTCGATCCGAGCTCACTAGGAGCCATCGCCAGGCAAGCGCCCGTTCAATCTCTCTCTCGATCTTCTTAAGAGCCTTGCTGAAACGTCGATAGATGACGTGATTGAGGAAATATCCAGACAAAGGGGAGCGAAAATCATCGGGTTTGAACCAGAGCCTCGCCTGTTCCTCCCTTTCCCACTTCTCATCAATGGAGAGACGAGGATGGATGCAGTTGAACGGTTCCGGCTTCCCTTTCAACGTAGCCCGCATGAAGTGATGCACATAGCACCCCCCCACAATCTTGCACCTGTGTACATCTCCGACCTCAATTTCACGTTTGCGAAGAGCATAGTAGAGGTCCCAATCCACCGCCTGGATACGCTCATCCAAGAGGCCAATTTTTTCGAAGGTGGAAAGCCTGACCATCACACAGGACCCAATGATCCCATCAAATAGCTTGGCATTGAAGAAGTGATGGATTTCGCTAGAAAACCTCTCCCAATTTCCGTACATCTTCCTTATCATTTTCCGCAGTTGGGAGGCCATTTTTCCTGAAGAGAGTCGTCCCTGACCTATAGTGGCCCAACGATCTTGTATCCAAGCTGTCAGTGCCGGTGTGGGCATCATCTCTAGCCCAAGTGGCGAGACTGCATTCAAGCTAAAGTGGTCCATCGCTTCAATCAACAACCCGTTCCAGTTTGGTCCAACGTACAGATCATTGTTAATGAGGCACACATAGTCTCCCGATGCCTGCCGGATCCCAAGATTCATCGACTCTGGATAACAGAGATTGACGGTGTTTCGAATCACTCGACAGCCGTGGGTTTCGAAAAACTCTGCCGAGCCATCAGTTGAATGATTATCTACAGCGATGACTTCGTAGGGACCAGTTGTGTATCGGCGAATCCCTTCTAGAAAAAGTACGTTATGGCCGATCTGATTGTGCACAGCGACAATAATGCTTAACATGCTAAACCTGGTATTCTCCTCCCTCACTCCTCAGGATTTCGCAACGCCTTCCATCCTCCCCTAACAAGCCTGCTGACAGTTTTCCATCGGGGCCGAAGTCTCAGGGACATTGACAAGATTGCAAGTCCCGTTCTCACATTACTATCGTTGACCAAAAGCCATCCGATCCCTTCCAGGTCATCCTGTTTTCTGAAGGCACCCCAAGAAAGCCAGCGTTCGTAGGTAGAGGCTTTCATCTGGATTCTCCGCCCACCCCAGGGGACCTCCAAAACGGGATCATGGCACCCCCAGGCGGCCGGGACTGTCCGCATCATGACCGAGAAGGTTACGCCATCCTTGCTCCGGACGCGACCGAGCCGACTTTCCTTAACCTGCCAGCCGCAGCGACTCAAGAAACTGTAGACGGAATCCCATGTCCACCACAGCTCTCGTGAGGTCGGATCCTTCGATAGCATCACCGGTTCCGTTTCGACCGGATCCCAGTGCTCGAATGTCAGAGAGACGTCAGAGTCCCTTTGCGCCGAAGTACCATGATCAGTTAGCCGAGTCAGGTAAGCACGAAAGCTGGCCAGTCCGTTCACGGACACCGGCACCACCAGCGTTCCTTTCTCATAAGGATTAAGGGGATCTTCTTTGGACATATGCCCCTGAACCCGGTACTGGAGACCGCATCGGCAGAGAAAAAGCGTGGTTCCCCTCTGCGCATTCAGCACATATGGGCTTCCATCACACGCTGGACATGCTGGCGGGGTCGAACAAGCCAGTGCCTGCTGCACCACGGCAAATACTGAGGCCGGTGGAATTGGCTCTGACCCATAAACGTATGGTGTCAGGTGGGTCCACCTGAATGGCGAACAGGGCTCCACAAGGAATGGCGGGAATTTTCCCTGCGGGTTCAGCGTTACAATCGGCACATCAAAGCATGCTGCAAGGTGGGTTAGTCCTGTATCCAGCCCAATATAGCATCGCGCCTGGGCAATTAGTGCCGCAACCACGGGGAGAGGCAACTCCAGTGCCTCTCTCAAAGCCGGTGCTTTGATGGAAGGATACCCACGGACTCCAACCAGAAGAACGGGTAAGCCCGTAGCCTCATGCAGGCTGGCCATGAGAATTTCCCATGCCTCGTGCTCCCACATCTTGTCCGGCCAGGTATGAGGCGCAACTGCAAAATAGCATCCTGCACTAAGCCCCTGTGATTTCAAAAAGCTCTGGGCACGTGCCATACAGTTATCTGACAGAGGCAGGTAAGGACGACAATGTTTAATTTCGAGACAAAGCCCGATAGCCCTTGCCGCCGCAGCAACGGGAGGCTCTTTCCTGGCCCACCTATCTCCCAGCTTGAAATTTCCCAGGGGAACCAGACCTGAGCCACACGCACACTCATCAAGGATTTGCCGGAAGACTTGAGTGTAGGGATTGCACGTTCCACCGCTGCTCAAAAGAGGAACGCGGGCCTCTGGGTAGTAGCGAATCGGACGACCAACAAGCTCCGGAATTAAACGATACAAATCGCTCCACCGGGAATCAGCAAATACTATCGGTTCAGCATGCGGGTAGCACCTCATCACCTCGTGGAGTATTCTAAAAGCATTGACGGTGTCGCCCAGACCCTGCCCGAAGACGAAGTAAAGCTTGCCTTTGTAGGAAAAGGGGACATCGGAGACGAAGAGCCTCAGCGACCGCTGGATTCGTTGGAGGGCTACCATTTCTCTCTCTCCCGGGCTGACACTCTATCCCCGGAATCCCCGATGCATAACAGCCGCATAGAAACGTGGGGTCAGCCATCGGTTGAGTCGGGATCGCAACCGCTTGGCTTCGCAGACTCGGCTCGCCATCACAGCGGGATGGACTCCCCGAAACTCCTTCATAAACGAATAGTCTGGAAATTCGAAGGTCTCTTGGCTGAGTCGCTGTGCCTGCTCGGCAGGAGGGTTATCACCATGGTGCCGCGCTACCTGATACCTGAACTTCTCCAGTAATACTTTCCCCGGCTTCACCCACCCGTAATGATAGATCGTGGCTCCAGATTCCCGCACACGCTCGCGGTGTTGCGATTGAAGGTACCCTCCGTCTTCCTTCAGGCAGAACCCCACCGCATCACCACAGGAGACGACGGCCCCGTTATTCCGAATAATGCGTACGGCTCGATGGTAAGCCCAAGGGTTAACACTCCAGTAATCACCATAGAAGTGCAAGTACCTGAACGTGAAGCCAAGCACCCGTGGGTTATGAAGCTCGATCCGAAGCGCTCTCTGTAGACGGTCGCAATCCCGCTCATGCAGCACTTCATCCGCCTGAAGGTAGAGTGCCCAAGCACCGGTACAATGAGAGAGCGCAACATTTGTCTCCTTGGAAAACAGGAGGCCATCCTTGGTCATCAAGTCATCCCAGACCGATTCGATAATCCGGACTTTCTCCGATTCGATCGAGCGAATGAGCTCCAACGTCCCATCGTCCGACTGGCCGACGTTGACGATAAACTCGTCAACAATGGGCAGTGCCGACCGGATCACTTCGACGATCGGATAGTCGAACTTGACCGCGTTTCGGCAAATGGAAAATCCGCTGACCTTCATCGCT
>JAZGDX010000073.1:0-6501 GCA_036478305.1 Bacteroidota bacterium | reverse complement strand
GACGCTGTTGTTCAACAATTTTCCGTCGGGCCTGAACCTGTACTACTTCATGTTCAACATCCTGTCCATTGGGCAGCAGATGTGGATGAAGAAGCAACAGAAAGGACAACCGCTGCAGAAAGTGACGGCGAAGAAGAAGTCAGGCGGTTTGTTCAGCCGCTTGCAGAAGCAGTTGCAGATCTCCAAAGACGGTAAGCGAACGCGGAGATAAGTGAACTTAGGGGGTGGTTTTATTCCAGAGAGTCGCCTCATCCAGCGCAGAGGACGCGACGACTGACTTCCTGCCGATTATCGATCCCGATTGACCACAATCGCTTCTATTTTTTTCCGGACTGGAGATAACATGAAAACATTGGTATTCCTCATTCTGTTTGTGCCTGTATACGTGATCCCTCAGACGGACACATCTCTCCAATCACTTGCGGAGGAATTCTTTACCTGGCGTGCAGCAACCCAGCCCTCCACCGGCGACGACATTCTGCGAGTCGAGCGCCCGGATGGCTGGCAACCGGATTTTTCTCCGGTAGCCCTATCGGAAAGGTCGCGAAAGTACGCTGACTTCCGCTCTCGACTGGACGCTATGCCGAAAGCTGACTGGAGCCGCGCGGACAGCATCGATTATCTTCTCCTCCGGTCGGCTGTGGAGCGAGTCAATTGGGAATTGAATGTCCTTCGGCTTCCGTACCGAAATCCTGATTTCTACGTTCACCAAACCTTGGGTACACTCTACGAACTACTACTTGTCCACTCACCGATGACGGACACTCATGCTCAAAACATCATCACTCGATTTAAATCGATACCCATGACCGTCGACCATGCGAAGAGAAACCTGACTGAACCCGTTGCTCGGTTTGCGGATATCGCGTTAGAGAATCTCCACGATGTCCGGATGAAATTAACACAAACCTCGGATGCATTGAAAAAGGTCATACGAAAAAGGCTTCATGGTGAGCTAGACTCTGCGATCAAGGAGGCAGCAGATGCTCTGGAAGGCTATGCAGAATGGATCGGCGCGCGGAAATCATCGATGTCGAGCGAATTCCGGGTTGGGAGGGAAGCGTACAGCTACTTTATGAAGAAAATTGCACTCATCCCGTATACTCCTGAAGAGTTACTTCTGATGGGGGATCTCGAATGGAGTCGGTCTGTATCGTTTGCCACGTACGAAGAGCTGCGAAATCGGAGTATTCCTAAGGCAGGGCTGTTTGCCTCCGCCGCTGAGCAGATAGAGCAATCGCGGAGGGATGAAGAGTCCATTCGAAGGTTCCTTGAAGAAGAAAACATCATGACCGTCCCTGAGTGGGTTCAGCACTACATCAACAAAAAAATGCCTGCTCATATCTCCCCACTATCATACATGGGTGTAGTCGATGACCTGTCATCGGAGACGAGACTGGATGAAAACGGCGTTAGTTACATACCGGACCCTTCGCAGTACCTTTCGTTCTTTCGGCGTGCTTCGGCGGAAGATCCACGACCGATCATCGTTCATGAGGGTATACCCGGACATTACTTTCAGCTCGTGCGTTCCTGGGCAAACCCTGACCCAATCCGTAGGCGGTTCATCGATTCGGGCGCAAACGAAGGGATTGGCTTCTACGTCGAAGAGCTGATGCTTCAGTTCGGGCTGTTTGATGACCGCCCGCACACACGCGAGATCATCTACCGCTTTATGCGCCTTCGTGCGCTCCGCGTTGACGTCGATATAAACTTGGCCTTGGGTAATTATTCGATTGAAAAGGCTGGTGCACACTTAGCTTCGACGGTTCCCATGGATTTCGAAACAGCAGTCCGTGAAGCACGCTTTTTCGCTTACAACCCCGGTCAAGCCATTTCGTATCAGATCGGAAAACTGCAGATTCTCAAGTTGATCGCAGACGCGAAGGTCCGTCAGGGTGAGTCATTCAGTTTACGGGACTACCATGACTACATGATGGTCAACGGCAATGTGCCGATTGCACTTCAGCGGTGGGAATATTTAGGACTGACGGATGAGGTGGCCGCGTTGTGGGATTAAGCAAACTCCCCGTTCTAGCTCGATTCGGTTGGCACCACATTTCGATGGCGCACTGGCCCCACGGGTACTACCAGAGCAACTGGAGTGAGAACTCCCCAAACCACTTTGAGAATTGTGATTTGTTTTTCTCAGATAGACTGTTTATGCTCTGCCGGCCATGTCCTCCCTCCTTTGAACACTTTTCCTGGTATGCAGAAGGGGTGCTGACTGAAACGACAACACCCCTTTCTATGAGCCGAGACGTAGAGCGTCCCTAACCGCACCTCGAATAATATAGCTGTAAGCAGACAAGCAGTCGTTCACTTGATCAAGCTGTCCATCCTCTCGGTTAACTTCTTGAGATCGTCGGGAGTCATCTTCTGCAATATGTCCTTGTGAACTTGCTCCGCGTGCGCGAATGTGTCCTTTTTGACTTCTTCGGTGGTTTCTCCTTTTACGGTGTAGTCGCAATCCAGGCCGCCCACTTCGCGACAGGATATGCTCTTCATGTTTTACTCCTATTTTGATGGGTTAACGGTATTGAAAGTTACTTCTTGAATCTCAAGTTTCACCCTGGGAACGCGATACGTCTTGATCACGCTGCCACTACCCCTTGACCAGTCCAATTCTGTTGCCTTCAGGGTCGGTGAACGACGCAAACGTCACGACGTTCGGGATCTCCGTTGGGGGCACTATGGTTTTGGCGCCGAGCTTTTCCGCCCTGTTGAGATACGCCTGCAAATCATCGACCTGGACGTAGAAGGTAACGTATGGTTGGTTATCCTCCCCGGTTGACCCGATACCGCCGTTGATTCCACCTTCGCCGCCGGTGTCTGCCATTCCGTAGTTCATAGGGTAGTTTGTGTCTATTTTCCACTCGAACAACTTTGCGTAAAACTCCTGTAGTTTCTTAGCGTCCTTCCCCCCTACCTCCCAATGGACGACAGGCTTACCCATGGTATCCTCCATGTTTGATGTATGAACAGGATAAGTGACAAGTTCTGGAGTGTTCTTCTACCCGCCGTATGTCGTCATTTCACTCTCTCGAATTCAAACGTCCACGGGGATTTCTTACCCTCGGCGAGAAATGTCCACTCTTGCGTAATATGATCGTCGTCGAGGAAGCTGACGACGAGCCCGGCCATATGCCCGTCTGAGGGGTCGGAGAGATTTGTCGCATCCACGAAGGAAAAGTCGATCTTTTCGACTCCGCCCTTGACAGGCTCCGCACGCATCCGGGGCTGGTTCTGTGCCGAACAGTAGTGTGTCATCATCAGGTTGTCGCCGTCAAGATGATAGACAGTGATCATGCTCGGCTTGTCCCCTTCGGGCTCCATTTTTTCCACCACCGCAGATCCGCCTGAAAATAACTCGTACGTTAATTGAACTGCGGAGCCATCTGGACCTTCGCCCTGCCATTCACCGACGAGAGATTTTAGCATGTCAAAACTAGGCTCAGCCTTACTCTGTGCAAATGCAGAGCCTGCGTGCAGCGATGCGAGCACGAAGAAGCAGAGAAAAAGTGTATGTCGAAACATGGTTATTCCTCCTCTATAGTGATTGAATGAGAAATGCTGGTAAATAGAAAGCTGAGACTTTCTACCGGGATCGATGTCGCCTGTTGGTTTTACAGAATCTTTGCGAGACGGTCGAGGCAACCGTTCCAGCCCTTGTTGTGGTCATCACGTGATTTTTCATCGGGGAAGAGTTCGTGCGTGAGAGTCACCTCTGTGGAATCCCCGAGGTCACGAAACTCAACGGTGACAAGCGTTTCCCCAACGTTCGCGTCGGGATTTTCCCAAGACCACGTGAACACAAGCTTTTCCGGGACTCGGACTTCACGGTACGTACCAAACGCAACGTAGGGAACATCGGTTTTCGGTGGTTTCATTCCGAAACGATATTTCCCTCCGACCCTTAAATCCACGTCGGCGATAGGCATTGAGTACTCATCAGAAGGAGCGAACCACTGTCTTAAGTCTGCGGGCTCGGTCCAGGCACGAAAGACCCTCTCCCGCTTGGCGGCAAAGGTACGCTTGAGCTGGAGAATGGTTTCTGTCTTCGCATTGGCGTTAGCCATTACGGTTTCTCCTTTTTATTTGATTTTTCGAGGTACTCAGCGAGTGCCTCCAATCGCCCTTCCCAGAATCGTCGGTAGCGCTCGATCCAGAGCGCGGCGTCTTTCATCGGTCCAGCTCTGAACCGGCAGCGGTGGATCCGGCCTTCCTTCTCACGGCGAATCAGCCCTGCATGTTCAAGAACGCGCAGGTGCTTCGAGACGGCAGGCAGGGAGATGTCGAACGGTCTAGCCAGTTTTGTCACTGAGGTCTCCCCCCGCGCCAGTCGGGTGAGGATCGCCCGTCGGGTTGGGTCGGCAAGAGCCGCAAACGTCGAGTTGAGAGAGCCGGAGGGATAGTTAACCATATGGTTAAATATAATAAGTGCGACGTGGTTTGTCAAGTGTAAATTTGGATAAAGTTTGATTTTCGGGCGTTTTTTTGATAGATTTTTTCGTTTGATTGTGCATACAGGAGGATGGGTGCGTTGAAATCGCAGGATGATGTGATCGCGGCGATCGCGACGGCGATTGGAGAAGGTGGAATCTCAGTGGTTCGTCTGAGCGGCAAGCGAGCGTTCGAGGTTGCGGACAAGGGATTTCGAGGCAAGGTGCGACTTTCTGACGCGCGGACGCACACAGCGCATTTTGGGTATATTCTCGACCACTCAGGTGAGGTGCTGGACGAGGTGGTGGCAGTCGTATTTCGGGGACCGCATTCCTACACGGCAGAGGATGTCGTTGAGGTCAGCTGTCATGGTAGTCCCTGGATCGTGCGCAAGGTCTTAGATGCTGTTATTGCAAACGGTGCGCGGATCGCCGAACCGGGCGAGTTCACCAAACGTGCGTTCTTAAACGGTCGGATCGACCTTTCGCAGGCGGAGGCGATATCGGACCTAATTCGGGCACGGAGCGACCTGGCTCATCGGTCATCCCTGCACCAGCTCGAGGGAAAACTATCAGACAGAATAAACGTGATTAGGAACGAGCTCATCGAGTTTTGTGGGCTGTTGGAGTTAGAGCTGGATTTTGTGGAGGAGGACATCGAGTTCACGGACAAATCGATGTTGGCACAGAAATTTTATTCCGTTATTGCTGAGCTCGATCAGCTCATACTCTCCTATTCTTATGGCAAGGTTTGCCGCGAGGGCGTCAAAGTGGTGCTCTCAGGGAAGCCAAACGTCGGAAAATCAAGCCTGCTGAACGCGCTGCTGAATGAGAACCGAGCTATTGTAACAGAGGTGCCGGGTACGACTCGGGATGTGATCGAAGAGAGCCTCAATATTGATGGGGTTCTCTTCCGTGTTGTCGATACTGCTGGTCTTCGGGAAACGGTCGATATCGTCGAACGGGAAGGGGTGAAACGCTCAGAAAACCAGATCCTGAGCTCTGACATCCTTGTGTTGCTGTTTGATGCATCGCAGCCTGTTAGCGAATCGGACCGCGCGCTCGTTGAGCGCATTTTGAACAAGATCGATGGAAGGTATACAGACTGTCTTGTTGTGCAAAACAAGATTGATCTGGTCTCCAACGGCGAATCGGACGCTTCATTGGAGTTCCTGAGTGCCTACCCCCGAGTGAGGATATCAGCTCTCAAAGGAATCGGCCTCGATGACGTTCGTCGGCAGTTTGTGAAGCTGGTTCTCGGTGGTAGAGCCGGTGGCTCCGAAGGAAGTGTCACAGTGACAAACAGCCGGCACAAGCAGGCACTTGAAAAGGCCAGAGATCATCTGCGGCTGGCCCTCCAATCCATCGAAGACAGGCAAAGTGGGGAGTTCGTTGTAGTAGACTTGCGTTGTGCCCTCGATTATCTCGGTGAAATCGTTGGTGTGGTAACCACAGACGAAATTTTGCACTCGATTTTCTCAAGATTCTGCATAGGCAAGTAGTCAACTTTACATAATCTCGTAGTTTCACGTGAAACCAGCATTCACTTGGCATGCGAATCAACGATCGTAATTCCTATGACGTCATCGTGCTTGGCGCTGGTCATGCAGGCGTAGAGGCATGTTTGGCCACAGCTAGAATGGGTTGCAGTACCCTCCTGATGACCATGGACAAGAGAGCCATCGGCAGGATGTCGTGCAATCCTGCCATTGGCGGGACTGCAAAGGGCCATTTGGTTCGTGAGATCGATGCGCTTGGTGGAGAAATGGGTAAAATCGCCGATGCGACTGGTATCCACTTCCGGATGCTGAACAAATCGAAGGGGCCAGCAGTATGGTCCCCGCGTTGCCAGAACGATCGCCAGTGTTACTCCGACGAGGCAAGGAGGAGGGTGGAGCCGCAAGAAGGTCTCGCAATTCTCGAGGATATGATCGTGGAGATCCGTACGGAAATAGACGGGATGCCCGGTCGCAGTAAAGTGTGGGGGATCAAGACTTCCAGGGGCGATACCATTCGCTGCAAGGCGCTGGTAATTTGCGCAGGGACGTTCCTGCGCGGA
>JAZGDX010000072.1:0-5402 GCA_036478305.1 Bacteroidota bacterium | reverse complement strand
ACGGTCCATCCCGATGTGAGGTGTAGTCGAAGCGCGAAAATGGTCCGGAGTCGTTGCTCATGTTCCCCCTCGAGGTTCACAGTTGGTGTACGCACGCCCCGATAATCTTCGTAGGAGACCAGTGATTCAAGAAAGAGAGGGCGGCTGATCTCTCGCGTGAGTCCAACTGACAGGCCACGCGCTTTGGGACCGAGCGGGTCGCCGATGATGAGTCCGTCGTCTGCGTACCCTGTCCGAAAAACAGTGTGCCGGTAGAGAATTCGTGCGAGAGACCGAAACTCAATTCTCAAGCCTGTCTTGCCCGAGAAATCGAGCCGGGGCACATGGATGCCAACGAGAAAGGCTGAGCCGTGAAGAATCTTCGCCGGGAAATCATCCCACATCCACTCGAAGTAGAACTTGGTGTGGCGCAGTGCGGCAACGTCGAATCGAAACTGGATCCCTGCTCGATGATCGGCCAGGTTTGGTGACCCCGGTTCGTTGAATGTCTCGCCGTGGCGCCGGATGAAGAAGAACTCAGCAATGTGGTCGAGGAGACCGAACTCCGGTGCTCCTCTCCCTCCAAAGAGATATGTGTGATAGAGACCGAGCTCGAGCGAAGATAGTGGCTTGGACAAAACAGAGAACCCGATCAGAGTACCGTGGGGAAAAGTTCTGTCTTTTCCCAACCGGGCAACAAAGATGCTCCCCGCTGTGGGACCGAGATGCCGCAGGATCCCCGGAAGTTGAAGTGGATGAAATGTCGAGAGTTTAATCAAATCGAATGGCCTCGGGTTATTCGAGAGAAGCACCCCCCCAAGTTCCCCCTGACCCCAGATCACTTGATCACGACCCAACTGGAGCTCCACATCACGAAGACCGATTTTTACTGACAGTCGTTGAATAACGAAATCCTGCTCCGACTCGCCGTTGTCCTTAGGAACCCCAATATAGAGGTACGGGGTGAAATCAACCGAGAGAAAACCGAATCCCTGGATTCGATTCTCGAATTGAAGATAACTGTTTGCACCGCGCACGAACCGCTTTCCGTCGTGATGCGCGTAGAGCGGGTTGACGAATGCATCGGTATCGCCCCACCGGATGTCTTCCGGTATCTGTCGTGATGGGCTGTCAAGGTAATTCTGTTCGACGGTAAGGTTGCGGAAGATTTCCACTTGCCAGGGTCGTTTGTTCACTTCGCTGTTGAGATCGTGAATTTCTGAAGAAAAGAGGCTCTCTAGGTCGCTGATCGTTTGCTCAACTGCTTCTGCCTCTCGCCCGGTTATTTTCCCGTCCGACGTGTTGATGCGATCTTGCTGAAGCCGGGTGCTTGCTTCCACGATAAGCCGCGCGAATTCCGATCGGGAGTACGGCCGCATTCCGTAGAGGTAGTCGTCGAGGAGACCAAAGGAGTTCAGGCGATCGAGGCTGCGATACTCATCTCTTGTGACCGGGACGTTGGTCGACACCTGGCCGCGGGTGAGCGTACTGCTGATGATGGAGGTTGCTATGGCGAGAACATACAACCGCGTTCGTTTCTTGCAAAACCTCAGCATGAAGCGCTTCGCGGATGATGTGAGTCAAATGCGGCCACTGGTACTCTAATCACGGAAAAATTGCGATAGTCAAAACGATCATGTATTCATTTTCTGACGTGCGTCCTGTAACGCTTGACGCGGATTACCTCTGTGCAGAAAGGAGATTGATGCTGAACAGTTTTTGCCCATCCAGCCAGGTCTTTTCGAGAACGAGCCCGCCTGCTGTGCAAAGGTCCTGGATCTGCTCGCGCGAGTACTTGTAGGAATTTTCGGTGTGGATGGTTTCTCCTTGTTCGAAGTCGACTTCAAAACGTGCTGCTCGAATTCGGATGCGCTGCGGTCTTAGACTCTCGAGGTGTGCTTCAATTCGCCCCTCCTGTTCGTTGTAATGGGCTCGGTGACGGAACGATGTGAGATCGAAGTTGGCATCGAGTTCGCGATTGATACGGTTAAGCAGGTTTAAGTTGAAGGCAGCGGTGATCCCTTGGGCGTCGTCATATGCGGCCTTGAGCACGGACTTTTCCTTTTTCAGGTCGATGCTCAGGAGAAATCTATCCTCGTGACGCATGATCGACCGAACTCTTCGCAGAAACTCTACTGCCTGCGGCAGTTCAAAATTTCCGATGTTTGAGCCGAGGAACAAAAACAACCTCGACTCTGATGCGTCCCGAGGAAGTCTCTCCAATCCTATGTAGTAGTCTCCAACGTAGGCAGTGATGTGCAATTTTCGATAGTCCTCCAAGAGGGACGCAGCGCTTTCTTCGAGTGCAGAGCGCGAGATATCGATCGGGATGTAATGCAGCCGGGGTTTGTGTTTCAGCAGCGCTTCGATCAAGATCCGCGTCTTCGAGGCACTTCCACTGCCGAGCTCGATGATGGAAGCGTTGTGGTTTACGAAACCGATGATTTCATGAGAATGGCTCTGGAGAATCTCAGTTCCTGCTCTTGTGAGATAGTACTCCGGGAGTGTGCATATCTGCTCGAAGAGCTTTGAGCCCTTCTCATCGTAGAAGTATTTCGAAGGCAGCCATTTCGGTGAAGAGGACAATCCGGTGCGGACGTCATGCGCGAAGGCATCTACGTTGGAGAGGGAGGTAAGTGTCCTGAGCTGGAAGCGTTCAGGCATCGAATGTTCCGAAGGAGTCGGTGTGATACGCTGAGTCCATGATGGATCATCGTTTTGTAGAAAGATAAGAAAATAGTTGAGATTGGCCATATTTTTTTTTAGATTTTTGCAATTCTTCAACCATTTGCCCCACCGCCAAGAACCTACAACCCTGCAGACGCAATGCTCAGTTCAACCCTGAAAAACGGCTTACTGGAAACGAGGGAAAACACGCTTCGACTGGCCAGCATGGTCGATGACTATGACTTGAGTCGAAGCCTGCACAAAGAATTCAGTCCGTTGCGTTGGCACCTGGGACACGTCGGTATGTTCGAGGCTTTCTGGATTCTCCAGCAGACGAAGGGTGATCCTTCGCTGTCCGAGGAATATGATTATTTGTTCGACCCCACACGCAACCCTAAGCCGGAGCGCGTTAATCTCCCCGCCCGGGAGAGGATTCTTGGCTACCTGAGTTCCGAGCGGCAGAAAGTGTTTGAGTATCTCGACAGCGTTTCAATTGATAAGGACAACCCCCTTTTGAAGGACGGCTTCATTTTCCGGATGGTGCTTGAACACGAGTATCAACACCAGGAGACTATGACGCTTATTCTGCAGATGCTCGAACCATCACGAAAGAAAAAGCCGGACGGTGATGAGAAAACACTCATAGCAGCCTTGCATTCAACCGCAGTCTCTGCGAGTCCTCACGATACATCGAAGTCCTCCGATGTACCTCAGGAAATGGTGCTCGTCTCGGCGGGACCGTTCCTTATGGGATCTGATGGACCGCCATTTGCGTACGATAACGAGCGACCTCAGCACGAAATAGCCCTCAAGGATTTTTTCATCGATGTCCATCCCGTTACCAATGGAGAGTTCCTTCGATTTCTTGAAGAAGGTAAATATCAACAGAGAAGCTTGTGGACGGAGGAAGGTTGGAAGTGGAAACAAGAAACCCGCGTTGAATCTCCAAGAGACTGGCTAAGAGGGTCGAACGGTCGCTGGTTTACGAATGAAATGTTTGCGAAAGAAGAGCTTCGACCTGACAGGGCAGTCGTTGGTGTAAGCTGGTATGAGGCGGATGCGTTTGCGAGGTTTGTGGGCAAACGGCTTCCGTCGGAAGCCGAGTGGGAAAAAGCGGCTTCCTGGGACCAGCACTCAAACCGAAAGCGCAGGTTTCCGTGGGGTGAGGCCCCGGCTGACATGAATCGGAGCAATTTCGGCGGCGCTCAGTGGGGCACGACTCCTGTCCATCTCTTCTCGGACGGCAAAACTCCCTACGGCTGTTTTGACATGGCCGGCAATGTGTGGGAGTGGACATCGTCGGTCTTCCAAGGATATCCTGGGTTCAAAGCATTTCCCTATCGGGGGTACTCAGAGGAGTGGTTTGATGGGCAGCACAAGGTGTTGAGAGGGGGCTCTTGGGCGACGCGAGGTTCTCTTCTCCGGTCGTCATTCCGAAACTGGCACTATCCCTTCGTGCGAGAGATCTTTGCGGGCTTCCGCTGTGCAAAGGACGCTGTGTCCGTACGCTCCAAGCCCTCTGAATAGACGCTCCATTGCGTTCGATTTTGGAACCTGGAGTTTGGCATTTATTTCAGGTTTGGTGCTTGTGATTTGAAATTTGCTGCTTTCGCTTTCTCTTCCACCTTCCTCTCTACGAAATCGATGATCGTCTTTTCCAGGCAAACGTTATCAAACCGATCGATCTCCTGTACACACGTTGGGCTCGTCACGTTGAGCTCCATCAGCTTTCCACCGATGATATCAATGCCCGTTAAGTGAAGACCTCGCTGTTGAAGGAACGGTCGAAGTCGGTCGCAGATGGTCCGATCTTCGTTCGTGATCGTTGCCGGATACGCTCTTCCGCCGGCCATGAGGTTGTTGATGAAATTCGGTGGCTGTGCTTTTCGCAGCATCGCCCCGATGGGCTTCCCGTCAAGGAGGATGATTCGTTTATCGCCATGGTACGTTGCTTCAAGAAACTCTTGTCCGAGAACTTTCTGTGTTCCTCCCTTTGTCATCGCTGACATCACTGCTTTCCTGTTCACATCCTCCTTCTGAATGAGCACAATACCCTTTCCACCGTGTCCGTCGATTGGCTTGAGCACGATGGCTCCTCCAACTTCTTCCTGGAAGTTCTGTAGTTCCTCGACTGATTGTGTGATAGTTGTCCGCGGAATCAGGTCCGAAAAGTACAACGAACCCATCTTTTCGTTGATATCTCGTATGCCTTCCGGGTCGTTCATCACAAAAGTGTTCCTCGGCAGTTGGTCAGCGAGCAGCGTCACATAGAGGTAGTCCTGATTGAACGGCGGATCTGTTCGAATGAGAACGGCATCGAACTCCTCTCCGCACAATCTTAGTCTTTGCAGCTCTTGAAACGGTTGTTCGGCATTCCTATGTGCTTCAACATGGATGCCGCTGAATAAGACCTTGTTCTGCCTGTAGCTAATGCCGCTTGGTGGAAGGTAGATCACTTCGTAACCGCGGCTAAATGCCTCACACATTAGGACATATGTGGTATCCTTCTCTGTGTGGACCGACTCGAGCGGATCCATTATGAAGCCGATTCGCACCGTTCATCCTCCTTACATTCTCTGCGGTCTCTTATGCGCCACGAAATGGGACATGAGTGGAGCGCTCGCTCGTGCTCTTGAGATCCGCTTGGGAACTGGTGGCTAGAAGGTAATGCGAAGGAAGGAATCTCTGCCCGTTTAGCTTCACCATACTATCGTGAAAGTCGTCAGCTGGGCAGCGAAACTGTTCGACATACCGGC
>JAZGDX010000071.1:0-4478 GCA_036478305.1 Bacteroidota bacterium | reverse complement strand
TGATAAGTCCACTCTTTGACGAAGAAGACCCCTCATGACGGTTGTTGAAGCGAAATTCTAAGGATTCTTGAGCAAGTTCTTGTATGTGCCGTTTCAACCGTCCGAAGATATGGAGCCGCCTGGCTCGCGTTACCTCGACGGACACTTTGCTCGTATCCTGCCCGGAATAAAGGCGAAATCCGCTCCTCGGGCACAGGTCTTCCATATTTGCACCAAGAATTGTTGCAACCACTCCTCATTATTCAAGCGCACCCATGAAAAGTACATCGAGAGCAATAGCTATAGACTCCCTGATGAACCGTACTATTCGCTTCGCGACCTTAGTCAGCGCAGTTACAGCTACTGTATTTATCCTTTCGACGCGCCTGATAGCCGATGAACCGGATAGCCTGCGCCTGGACCCCAACGTAGCGCCGACGTTCCAATCCATTAAGTTAATCGTCGATGCCGGCCAACCGGAGTACTCCGGATCCGTCAGCATCAAACTGCGCGTCAGAGATCGGACCAGCACCTTCAAATTTCACGCCGAAGATATTATCCTGAATACCATTACTCTCAGGAACGAAGAAACATCCATCAGCCTAACTCGTCGGAACGGTGAGACCGGTCTGGTTATCGTTAACACCGAAACCGAGCTACCACCAGGCCAGTACACGCTGGACATCGATTTCTCCAATGAACTCGACACCCAGCCGGTGGGCCTATATACATTTGAAGCAGGTGGTCATAGCTATACGTTCACAGACTTTGAACCGTCGAATGCCCGGAAGGCATTCCCGTGTTGGGACGAACCGAACTTCAAGATCCCCTATCAAATCGCTGTCACTGTACCCGACAGCTATTTGGCAGTCTCCAATACGCCGATAGAAGAAGAAACCGTGGCGAACGGCTATCGGTCTGTAATCTTCGATACGACCAAGCCGTTGCCGTCTTACTTGCTGGCACTCGGGACCGGCCCGTTCGAAGGCGTCTCCATAGCAGGGCTCTCTGTACCGGGGAAAATCTTTACAGTCAAAGGTAAGACCCATCTCACCAGTGAAGCTGCGCGAGTTATCCCAACTATTCTTGCGTCTCTCGAGAAGTACTTTGGCAGCCCCTACCCATTTCAGAAATTAGACCTGATCGCGGTACCACAGGCCTCCTTTGGGGCGATGGAATACCCAGGTGCAATAGCGTTTCTCGAGAATCTCCTGTTACTAGACCCAAATAGCTCGCTGCGGCAGCGTCGCCGGCTTACGTGGGTCATGGCGCACGAGCTGGCGCACATGTGGTTTGGCGACATGGTCACCCTTGCCTGGTGGGATGACCTGTGGCTAAATGAGGCGTTCGCTGAGTGGTTGGGTACAAAAGTGGCTGACAGGCTATTCCCGGAATACAGCATCTCTATGGATGCGGTGGAGGATGTTCAAAGAGCAATGCGAGCAGATGCGATGCTGAGCGCGAGAGCCATCCGTCAGCCTATCAGCCCAAGGGACAATGCAGATGAGGTTTTTGATGTGCTCACCTACAATAAGGGACACTCTGTCCTTGCTATGTTCGAGAGATGGTTGGGGGCAGAAACTTTTCGAAGCGGTGTGCTCGACTACATTCAGTCGCACATGTGGGGAAACGCAACCGCCGAAGATTTCTGGTCTGCGCTGTCAAAAGCAGCTGGGACTGACGTCGGCAGCTCCATGGCGACCTTCTTGGATCAACCTGGCATCCCACTCGTTGCTGCAGAGCTTTTGACAGATGGCAAAATCAAGCTCTCACAACGACGATTCTTGCATTACGGCGTACAGAATCCGGATTCGGGGTCCTGGGACATTCCCGTCATCATGCGCTATCCGCAAGGTGATAGTACACGTACCGAAAGCTTGCTACTGACCAACAAAACCCAAATCGTTGAGCTGAAGCCGAAGACCCCTCCTCAGTGGATTCACCTCAACGCGGGCGAACAAGGCTACTATCACTGGTCAGCGCCACGACAGATGCTCATGACGTTGGCCGAGAATGCTCAAGTCCTCCTGAATGTTCGTGAACGTGTCAGCTTTTTTGGACATCTGTCCGCCCTCCTCGATGCCGGCATAATCAGAGCAGATGACCACCTTAAGTTCGTAAGATACTTCGCCGACGACACGAGTCCGGAGGTTGTAATTGCAGTGATGGACGCGCTTCAAAGAATACGGTACGACTTCGTGGATGAGGATGAGTCAATGACTGACTCGTTTGCCAGCTACGTGCGGAGCACACTCCGTCCAGCGGTCGAACGCTTTGGTTTGACCAGAGTTGAAGGCGAAGATGAGGCCGTCTCACTGCTCCGCCCCAATTTGATGTTTTGGGTTGGTTTGCACGGCAAAGATGAAAAAGTGATGTCCTACGCCGATTCGCTGGCCGGAAGCTACATGAAAGACCACAACTCAATCGATCCTGAGCTTGGTTTTCGCGCACTCAGGATGTATGCAAGTCATGGTGACCAAGCGTTATTTGACCGGTACAAGCGAAAAGTCGAAATGAGCGAAAGCCCCACCGAACGATATAACTATGTTCTTGCGCTCGGCTGCTTTGAAGATCCTCGATTAATTGAAGAAGCCTTGGAATACGCGGCGGAAGGACCACTCAGACCACAGGAACGTGTGTTCTTGCCGAGCATGATTTTCCTTTCTTCTCCTCGATTTCGCGATACAGTGTTCGAATGGTTCATGTCCAGATATGACCGACTCATCTCAGAAGTGCCCCCTTATCTTGTCTTGCGGATACCCCGATTCGCCGGCGGTGCTTCGAAAGAGAGGCTGGAAAAAGCTCGTCGGTTTTTCAGAAAGGAAGAAAACGCCCCACAAGGCACTGAGAAGGTACTGCAGAAATTGGAAGAAGGAGTAATGAGGAGAATTGACTTGCGAGAACGAGAAGGCGAAAGGGTGGCCAATTACCTGAAAGAAGCCGCCAAGAATCGATGACGGTGGTTCCGCTCATATTTCGAATCAACAAATCGCAGTACCAACGGTGGAGTGAAATTTGAAATTGTTAAGTGAGCGCGAGTTAACAGCTCGCACAACATTACGTCAAAATTTGCCAGCACACAGCGAGAACTGATCCTTCCTTGACTTTCGCCCCCAATTTCGGTACCTTGGAGCCACTTTTCCACTGCTAAGGAACCCCATAGACGGTTGTTACGGCTGAAAGTACGATACCCTGGAGCGGAGTACACTGATTTTCATGCAGCGTAACGACTGTCCGAAAAGCCTGAGCCGGGTGCGTCCACTCTACACGACGCGCACTCGGCTTTTTGTTATGAGAAGGATCGCCCCCGTACTGCTGCTTGGCCTCTTCGTATCCTGCACCGAAGAAGACGGTAGCCTTATCGACTTCACCAGCCTCCCCCCTTTTCTGAGCGAGGCAAGCGTTTCTGCCGATACCGTTAATACGGACATCCCCCAGGGCGAGGACACAGTGAGCGTTACCATCTCGCTCTCAGCTACGGCAAGGGTCCAAGATCCGAACGGTCTCGGGGATATCGCGCGCGTTGAGTATTTCGTCGTGAAACCAGCAGAGTCGCGCGCCTCCTTCCAGGGAGAACTGCGTGACGACGGCATCACCCCCGATCTCACCTCTTCAGACGGAATATACGGCGGAATCATTGAGTTCACGGTCGAGAATAATGAAATTGGAAACTACACCATCGAGTTCTTCGCCAGCGACCAGTCGGGATTGACAAGCAACGTCATCCAGAAACGGCTGACCCTCATCAGGCGGGAGAATTCGCCGCCCGTCATCTCGAACGTGCAGGCACCCGACACCGTGAAGCTTCCCCAAACGGGTTCCGTCATATTCCGTCTGACCGTCCAAGCGAGCGACCCTGACGGGCTCAACGACGTCGCCGAGGTGTTCTTCCGCAGCCTCGATTCCTCGGACCCTGCCCGGAAGTTTCAGATGATGGATGACGGTGATACCCAGCAAAGCGGCGACGCAACTGCCGGCGACGGTACCTACTCGATCCTGATCCAGCTTGACTCTACGAACCCACCCGGCACGTTCCGGTTCGAATTCCAGGCGATCGACAAACCCGGCGCAGCAAGCAACACGATCATCCATACGCTGGTCGTCATACAATGAGATCCTCCTTACTCCATACCGTAATTCTGACTTGTTGCTGCTCTATCGCCTTTTCTCAATCGAAACCGCTGTCGTTCAAGCTGGACGCAATCGAGCAAGGTCAACACCCGCTCCCGCCGAGCAACAGCGTCTCGCATATTGTGACTGTCGACCCCACGCTCTGGATCGGCACCAGCAAGGGACTCGCTCGCACGCTGAACGGCGGAGTGAGCTGGGAACACTTCCGCACACTGCCAGAATTCGTAAACGACGGCATCTTTGCCATTGCAGTCCGCAGCGATACAATCTGGACATCCACCGGCTTCACGAAAGAGGTAGACGACAACGACGTCCAGACGGGCAGCGGATACACGTTCTCGTTCGACAACGGCGCGACGTGGCAGCAT
>JAZGDX010000070.1:0-5000 GCA_036478305.1 Bacteroidota bacterium | reverse complement strand
TCTCTGGCACGTCTGAAAGCGCTGAACGCCAAACGGGTCGTGCCCGGACATGGACCGATTTCGACAAACACTGAGGTCGAGGGACTTCTCGGGTTTTTCCGGGAAGTGAAATCCGTGATTGCAGGTTTGAAGGGGGAAGGGAAGAGTCTTGAGGATTGCAAGAAGAGTGTAGACTTTACGAAGTACATCGATGCCGGATGGGGAGGGGGATTCTTTGATTCTCTCCCTCCGATGATCGTGGAGTGGATCTACAATTCTCAATGACGGCCCTTCTGGTCTGGAGGGCAACAACGTAGTCTGATACCGATGAGACCGCGCCCTTGTTGGGGGAGCTCATCGTGTTGGTGCGGAGGATCAGTGACTGTAGCGGTTTGAAGTTCGATCATCTCTACGTTGACCGACATCCGTGCGGTTTTTTGGAGCGTGGCGTTTCTGTTTTGATAAAGATTTTGGCAGCTTGAAGTGCGAACTTGTTGATTCCTGTGTGAGCGGTCAACCGGAGGGGGTGACCTTGGCGAAATGCTCCGGACCACAGCGATCGTGAATCTCAATCCACAAAAACTTTGAAATCCCTCCTCCTCCATCTTGAGTGTTCGTCATGCGGTGCACGTCATCCTGCTGATCAGGCTCAATCGGTCTGTCGCAAATGCGGCAAGTCTCTCCTGGCGCGGTATGATCTCGTCCGTGGAACTCAAGTGGTGACGAAGACTGCCCTGCTATCAAGACCGTCGACGCTGTGGCGATACCGGGAATTTCTCCCGGTGGTGAGGGATGAGAACATTGTGACACTTGGGGAGGGTTTCACCCCTCTTGTCCATCTGAGGAAGTTCGGTGCCAAAATCGGCCTGCCGAATCTCTGGCTCAAGGAGGAAGCGCTGAATCCGACCGGCTCCTTCAAATCGCGCGGGCTCTGTCTGGCTGTCTCAAAGGCAAAGGAGTTCGGGTTCACGAACGTTTTCCTGCCGTCTGCCGGCAACGCAGGATCGGCGCTCGCTGCCTATGCTGCTCAAGCTGGAATGGAAGCCCATGTCTTTCTCCCGGCCGATACGCCGGAAATCTTTAAGAGGGAGATCAGGACGTACGGCGCGCACCTAGTCGAAGTAAACGGTACTATCAGCGATGCTGCGAAATTGATGAACGAGATGAAAAACCAACTTGCTGGTTTCGATCTTTCGACGCTGAAGGAACCATACCGAGTTGAGGGGAAGAAAACTCTTGGCTATGAGATCGCTGAACAACTGGAGTGGACACTCCCGGATGTTATCGTCTACCCGACAGGCGGTGGAACCGGTATCATCGGTATGTGGAAAGCGTTCGACGAGCTGGAGACTCTCGGTTGGATAGGACCGGAGCGTCCACGCATGGGTGCGGTACAGCCAGTTGGTTGTGCGCCCATCGTCAAGGCCTGGGAGCAGGGAAAACCGGAGTCGGAATTCTGGAAGGGCTCTGAGACTATCGCCACTGGCTTGCGGGTTCCCAAGGCGTTCGCCGATTGGCTTATTCTCAAAATCATTCGTGACACGGACGGCATGGCGGTCGCAGTCAGTGAGGATGAAATCCTTAAAGCGCTAAACGAGCTGGCTAAAACGGAGGGGGTCCTGGCTTGTCCTGAAGGCGCAGCTACTGTGGCAGCGCTTGAACACCTCAAACGAAAAGGTTTCATTTCTTCCGGTCAGACTGTCGTGATACTGAACACCGCATCAGGCCTAAAATATCCGGAACATCTGCAGTTGGCCTAACTCAGCCTGATCAAGGATTTGCCGAACCCGAGACGGTTGCGTTTTATTCATCCATGAGCTATCTTTTTGCGAATTGATCAGTTACGGACGAGCCAATCTTAGCGAGGATGCCTTGGAAGAACTCAAACCTGCAAGAATTCTCGTTGTTGAGGACGAGAAGGTGACGCAACTGGTTATCTCGAACCTCCTCAAAAGAGAGGGATTCAACGTGCTGAGCGCCGCGGAAGGGGCCGAAGCGCTCCGCGTTCTCCAAGCTGAGAAGGTCGATTTGATCCTCTCCGATATCCATATGCCTGTCATGGATGGGTTCACCTTTTTTGAGAGAGTTCAGGAGGATCCAAGACTTCATCAGATCCCCTTTGTGTTTCTCACAAGTTTGACCGGTCAGGAACACCTGATGTTGGGGAAGGAGCTCGGTGCGGATGATTACCTGACGAAACCCATCGACCGAGATGTTCTCTTGGCGAGTATTCGCGGTAAGCTCAAACGCGCCGAGAGAGCTCAGGCTTCACGAACTGAAGAGATGGAGGACCTCAAGGAGCAAGTCATCAAGCTGTTCTCCGATGAAGTCAATGCTCCGTCGAAAGTAGTCACAGATCTTTCGACTCTCCTGCGTGACCAGAAAATCTCGATTACCTCGGACCATGTCACAAACCTTCTTCAGTCGATCGAGGCTGGAGGGGATCGACTACGACGGGGGCTGGACGATTTCGTTATGAGTCTGCACATCGAATCCGGTTCCGCTTACAGCCAGTACGAATCGGAAAAGTCCCCTCACGATTTCTCATCGATTCTCTCCAAGATTGTAACTCGATCGGGTTCATACGCCAAGCCAAAGAATGTGCAGATTTCGTGGAACCCAACTGAGGCGTTACCAGAGATCTTTGCTGATCAAAAACATCTGGAACATGTGCTTGAACGACTCGTCTACAGTGCTGTCGCGCTCTCCAATCCAAGCACGAGCGTGGAAATCAGTGCCGAAGTTGGCAATCATCAAGTGATGCTGGAGATAAAAGACGGTGGAACCGGTCTTGGCGAGGACGACGTCGTGCACATCTTTGACAAGTTTCCCTCGACCCAAACGCCAGGACCCGACCAATACCCCCTCGGTCTTGGTCTCCACACTGCGAAGCGTCTCGCGGAGATCAACAATTGCGATCTCACATGTCTCAGCCAACCCGGGAATGGTACGATATTCACTCTGACGGTTCCGTTGTCGTAGGTGTTCCTCCGCTCCACGTTGGGTCCAATGTGCATGGATCGACCCTCAGATGGTGTGCGTAAGAAAGCTCCTTCCGACGCGTGAACGAGCCGCACCGAGCTGGGGGGGAAGAAGAAGTTTTGATTTTGAAATTGCAGGTCAGTTTAGTTAGGAAGCACTAGGACGTCATCGCGTATTCGCCTGGCGATGGAAGCGGTATCGCCGGAATGTGAAGGCGTTCGAACACTCGGTTTCTCTCGGCTGTGTCGGTCCGAAATATCCGCGTTCTGCAGCTTTCCATTTTGCCGAGTCATGTGATCTCAAACGTTTGCTCGTTTATTTGCCCTCAAACCATTTTAGCACGTGCAATTTGGGAATGGCTTTGATGGAATGGCAGATCGTGGTCTGAGGGCTGGTGAAAGCGTAGCTGACCTCATTTATCCACTCCTGAACGGAAGGTAGCTTTTAGACGAATAGAGGAGTGCCGAATTCATCTGCGAGGTCAGCCGTGGCAACTCCTCCTTCGGAGAGGTAACCATCCGGGTAATCGAAGAGCTTCTGCATTTCATCGGCAAATATCCTTTCATCCTGAAACGGTCCCAGGCAATGGAATTGTTGTTTGAGTGATGACTGGCTTAAAAAGCTTTATTTGAGCTTCATTCTTTGTCAGATAAGTTGTCACTACTGCATGGCTCACCCAGGCTGCTAGAAGAAACGCTTCATCCCCCCATGGCGATGTCGACATTCTTCTCATCCTGTTTCAATCTTGGCGTGCGGACAATGTCTCTACGGCCTCCGCTTGGCCGATTGGATTCTCGCTTTCGTGGCCAACAGAGGTTGCGTTTTATTCTTTTAAATTCTATATTCTGGGAAATTTGGAACGAGGATTCCGTGGAAGAATCATATCCCGCAACCATTCTGGTTGTGGAAGACGAAAAGATCATCCGGCTGGCCATAGTCAAATATCTTACGATTGAGGGATATGACGTGATGGCGGCAGAAAATGGCGTGGACGCCATGCGAATTCTGGAGAACAAGAAAATCGATTTGATCCTCTCTGATATTCTCATGCCTGGCATGGATGGGGTTGCCTTTTACCAAAAAGTCCAGGAGGATCCAGGACGCCGACAGATCCCATTCCTTTTTCTCACGGCCTTGAGCGATCAGGAGCACGTGATGGTCGGAAGAGAGCTAGGTGTGGATGACTACCTCACGAAGCCAATTGACCGGGACGTGCTGCTGGCGAGTGTTCGCGGGAGACTCAAACGGGCGGCCGGTCTTCGGGAATCCCGGGCACTGGAAATGGAAGGACTCAAGAGAGACATCCTCAATTCTCTCTCCGACGAAGTGAAAGTGCCGGTGAATATCATCAGGAGTCTCTCGACTCTTCTGCTCGACCGGAAGGTCACAGTATCGTCAAATCAGATGGCCGACGTTCTCAGGTCTATCAAAGCGGCGGGCGATCGACTGCGACGCGGGCTGGACGATTTCGTTATGAGTTTGGAATTGGAGTCTGGTGCTATGAGAACGCAGTACGAAGCTGAAAAGGCGAAGCAGGATCTTTGGAACATCGTAACTCAGGTTGTTTCTGAATCTGTTGTGTACGCGAACCGCAAAAAGGTGCAGGTGGAATGGATTCCCTTGAGTGAGAGTCCTCCTGTGCTCGCTGCGCCGAAACAACTGGGATACATCATTGATCGAGTTGTTTACAGTGCCTTTGCGTCCACTAATCCGGGCGCCAGAGTGGAAGTCAGTGGAGAAGCCGGAGATCAGCAAGCGATAATCGTAGTGAAGGGCGGTGGCGCTGGTATCAACCAGGATGATCTACCGCGCATCTTTGACAAATTCCACTCGATTCGGCAACTTGCAGCGGATGAATTCCCGATTGGCCTCAGTCTCTACACGGCGAAGCGCCTGGCGGAGGTCAACAAGTGCGATCTCTCCTGCACTATCCAGCCCGGTAAAGGGGTGAAGTTCAGGCTGAGAATTCCTTCCTCGTAAGTTCTAATCTGCTTCGATGAGCCCGCTCCGCTGAACGGCGAGCGGTAGACAAAATCCGA
>JAZGDX010000007.1:0-9019 GCA_036478305.1 Bacteroidota bacterium | reverse complement strand
TCCCGGAGCATGAAGAGGAAGTACGTTCCTTTGCGTAACCACCAAGTAGCTTGTACGGACCTCACGTATTCCTTTGCCATCAACGTTTCCCCCAGGGTAGCAACACGGATTTGAACCAGTCCACGGTGTGGGAAACCTTCGCCATCTGGATGGCACCTGCGGGGTCAACGTTCTTCGGACAGACCCGCGTGCAGTCTCCGACGAAAGTACATTCCCAGATCCCTTCGTGGCTGGAGATGACCTCGGCGCGCATCTGTCGCGCGCCGTCGCGCGAATCTAGGTTGTATCGCTCAGCAAGGGCGATTGCCGCCGGACCGATGAACGACGAATCCAAGCCATACACTGGACAGGCCGCGTAGCAAAGCATGCAATTGATGCACATGCTGAACTGCTTGTAGTGGGCCAGTTCCGCGGGAGACTGACGGTACTCCCCCTCCTCAAGTGACCTTGACTCCTTGGGAACGAGCCATGCCTTGACATCTCGGAGCTTCGCCATAAAGTCGTCCATGTTGATCACAAGGTCGCGGATGACTGGGAAATTCGAGAGCGGCTCTACCCGAATCGGTTTCGGGTAGTACTCCCGTAGAAAGGCCGCACAGGTGAGCGTCGGTTCACCGTTCACCATCATACCGCAACTTCCGCACACCCCCATCCGGCACGACCAACGGAAGGTGAGGGTTCCGTCCACTTCGTCTTTGATATAATTGAGGGCGTCCAGAACAACCCAGTCCTCACGGTACGGAACCTCATATCGCTGGAACCGCGGATTCTCTTCCTGGTCTGGAAGGTACCGGAACACCTCCAACACAGCCGTGCTGCCGTTTTGCTGGGAATCAGTGGCGACCATACACACGTTCTCCTGGAGGCCATCGGGTGATCACAACATCGAGGTAGTCGATCCGAGGCTCCCCAACACTCCGATAGACAAGCGAATGTTTGAGAAAGCGCTCGTCGTTGCGCTTCGGATGGTCGGTTCGCTGGTGAGATCCTCGGGACTCGGTGCGCGCGAGGGCAGTGGTTGCGATCGCTTCGCCCACGTCAAGCATGAAATCCAATTCCAGAACGGCCGTCAGTTCCGTGTTGAACGTACGGCTCCGGTCGGCCAACTTGACCCGATCGATCCTTTGTTTCAACTCCCGGATGGTCCTGTACGTCTCCCGAAGCGACGATTCGCTGCGATAGATCCCGGCCCCCTTTTCGAGGGCTTCGTTGAGTTCCATGCGCAAGCCGGAGATCGACTCTTCGCCTCCCCTCCGCTCGAGAAATCTGGACTGGATGTTCCGCTCCTCCTTGACAACCTGAGCCTGAATCACCTCCGTAGCAACCGTGGTTTGCTCGAGCGCGAAACGGGCCGCTGCCCGCGCAGCACGCGCTCCGAACACGAGGAGTTCAGTCAATGAGTTGGACCCGAGGCGGTTAGCGCCATTGATGCTCACGCAAGCGCACTCCCCCGCCGCGAACAGCCCGGGCAAGGGGGTCATACCCGTGATGTCCGTGTGGACTCCTCCCATCATGTAGTGAACAACGGGCCGCACCGGGATCGGTTCGTAGACTGGATCGATCCCAACGTAGCTGCGGACGAGCTCTCGTACGAAAGGGATCTTCTTATCAATCCGCTTTTGTCCCAGGTGACGCACATCCATGTACACGAAGTCCCCGTGAGGCCCCTGGATCGTTCGCCCCTTTTCCTGTTCCTTGACGAACGCCTGCGACAGCCGATCGCGTGGACCCAACTCCATCGACCTCTTTTGAGGGTGAGCGGGATCGTGGACATCGAGCGCCTTGCCCAGGTCATAGTCTTGAAGGTACCGGTACCCGTCCTGGTTCACGAGGATCCCTCCCTCACCCCGGGCGGCTTCCGTTATCAGAATTCCGGTTCCGGGCAGACCGGTGGGGTGGTACTGAACGAACTCCATGTCTTTCAAAGGCACCCCCGCACGGTAGGCCAAGGCCAGCCCGTCGCCCGTCTTTATTGAAGCGTTCGTCGTGAAGGGGAAAACGCGGCCTGCTCCTCCGGTGCACAGAATCAGCGCCTTGGCACCAATGCCCCGAAACTGGCCAGTGCGCAGATCGATGGCTACTATGCCCTGGCACCTCCCGTCATGCACCAGCAGATTCGTCACGAACCATTCGTCATAGCGGATCACGGTTGCGAACTTCAACGAGGTCTGGAACAGCGCGTGCAGCATATGGAAGCCAGTCTTGTCCGCTGCGAACCAGGTCCGCTCGCTCTTCATGCCGCCGAAGGGCCGGACCGCCACCTCTCCGTTTGGCTCGCGGCTCCAGGGACAACCCCAGTGCTCCAGTTGGATCATTTCACGTGGGGCCTCGTTCACGAAGACTTCGACGGCGTCCTGGTCTGCCAGCCAGTCCGACCCGGAGATTGTGTCGTATGCGTGGTCGTCCAGAGAGTCGTCGGGCTTGATGACCGCAGCGGCGCCGCCTTCCGCGGAAACTGTATGGCTGCGCATCGGATAGACCTTCGAGACGACGCCGACGTCAAGGTTCGGGAACTCCTCCCCAATGGCAATTGCCGCCCGGAGCCCTGCCCCTCCACCGCCGACAACGAGCACATCATGAACGGGTATCTCCATAGCAACTCTGCTGGAACGACCTTTGGAGGTCACATCTGTCGGTCCGCGTACATCAGTGAAATCGCGATCGGAGCCTCATTTTTCAATCTACGCATAACGTTCCTGAAACTCAAGGATTTTTGGAAAACATGAATTGGAACTCAGAAACAATGGTGGTCGAATTTCCGAGGTTGACTTTAGAGGAACGCAAATTGCCGAGTTGGCAGAGGTGTACTTTTGAGAGAATGGCAACGTCGGAGTTGTGCTTTTTCGCTTCAAGAGCAGCCCGCATTCCGGCGAGTCCGGCTCCAATGACAAGAACGTCGTGCGTCAGCATTCTGGAATGGCTCTGGCTACTGCGGATGTTATTCAGAGGAAATCAGAAAAGCTTTCCTAAATGATAGAGGTTTCTGCTCGATTGCAATCTATAGAACACGCCCTCTCAAAAGCAAGCAATCTAGGATGTGACGATGGACTCTCCAATAAACTTTCGAATCGAGATAAAACTGCCGACAAGTCCAAGCAGAATTCCCACGACGATGACCATAGGATAGAATGTCGGCACGATGATAAGTCGGTCGGTGATCTCCAGCGCAAACAGTCTCGAAAAGGCCTCCAACAAGCCATAAATTGTGACGGAGGCCAGGGCACCGCCGGCTAATCCTTGAATGACCCCCTCGAGGAGAAACGGCATCCGGATGAACATTCGTGTGGCACCGACGAGTTTCATGGTCTGGATGATTTTTCGCTTTGAATAGATGGCAAGGCGGATGGTGTTTGCCACGAGGAAAATGGCGGAGATACTCACGATGATGCCGAGAGCGATGCCGACAGCGAATAAGATCTTTGTCCGGTTCTCGATGAGTTGCAGGAGGTCTTTATGATAGACGACATCATCGACGCCGGGGAATTCCAATATCCTGGAGTAAATGTCTTCGATGTGTTCCAACGTTCTGTAATCGTCTGTCAGCCGCACCTTGAACGATGAAGGGAGCGGATTGAAGTCAAGGATGTCGTAGATTTCTTCGCCGAATTCCTCTTTGAATATTGCAGCTGCCCCCTCTTTCGAAATGTAGATCACACTCGAGACGCCTTCAAGACCTTCGATCGAGTGCTTGAGAACTTGGACGCTCTCGCTCGTGACCGGCTCTTCGAGAAACACCTCGATTTCAACTTTGTCGCGGATCATTTGCACAACCTGTATCACATTAGTCATGACAATCACGAACAGCCCGACGAGAATGAGAGACACCGTGATGGTCCCAATGGAGACGACCATCGACAACTTCGCGCGACGAAAACCGGACACGCCCTCTTTCACGGTGTAGAGCACGCTCATATCGGCGTTCAACCCTCCCGAGTACAGTCTGGGATCAACGGTTCCTTCTGATGATCAATCACATGGTCGATCGGCGATTACCGATCACGCCTTGATGGTGATTCCATGTTCATATGACCCGAGGATCTTCATCGAGGTTGAGATCTCCGAAAGATGATCGAGCGCATAACGGCTTACCTCATCTACATGCGCTCCGGAGAAATCGAGATAGAAAAGATACTCCCACGGTTTCCCTGCGATCGGTCTCGATTCTATCTTGAACAGGTTGATGTCGCGAAGGGCGAAAACTCCAAGCGCTCGGAACAAGGCCCCTGGAATGTCTTTTGCCGAGAAGATGATGGAGGTTTTGGCGTTGTGTTTCGGTCGGACTTCTCCTCTGGCAAGCACAAGAAACCGGGTGTAGTTCTGGTGATTGCTTTCGAGGTTCCGGCGCAGCACGCTGAGCTTGTAGACGCGAGCGGCTTGGAGTCCCGCGATCGCTGCTGCCTCCATGTCCCGGTGCTCTCTGATCATCTTCGCGGCGCCAGCCGTGTCATACGCAGGTACCGTCTCCAGGTTTTTGAATCGACTGAGAAACTCCTCGCACTGGCCGAGTGCTTGCGGATGAGAATAGATCCGCTTGATCCCCCGCATTCGCACTCCACGCATCGCGAGCAGGCAGTGAACAATCCTCAGCTTAATCTCCCCGATGATCTTCAGGTCGTACCGCTGGAGCAAGTCATAATTCTGGTGAATACTCCCGAACAGCGAGTTCTCAATGGGTATGACCGCCGCACCGGCTTTTCGATTTGTCACACTCTCAAAGACGTCCTGAAATCCTTGAAGCGGAACCGTCACGATCCGTCTTCCAAAGAACGCCTGTGCAGCCTGTTCGCTGAAGGCTCCTCGTTCCCCCTGGAATGATACTCGGCGTGGCTTCGTTCTCACTCGATTGTGGGCCATGTATTATTGTCACTCTGACGAAGAATGAGATGTGGGATTCGGGTTCACTCTGTATCATCAGAAATTGGATTCGTCGCGCCAGTGAGTGATCAGCCAGTTCGATTGGAGCTCCCGCCGCTCCATCACCATGTCGACGTATCCGTCGACCCGAATGATGTCGGTTGGGTTGAACGTAACCGTGAGATTGAAACCCCGGACGACGTTGGCATTCAGCGAATCGCCCGCGAATGAAATTACGTTGTTCCAGATGAGATCGAGATTCTGCGCATTGAGGAACAAGCCGTACGTGGTCCGCATCTCCTCGTCACGGCCCCAGGAAACATCGACTCCTTGATCGTAATCCCTGAACACGAACGCGAAATTCGGGTCGAGTAATTGCCCATACACGGTCGTGTCCTTGAACGTATAGGCAAATTTAAAGTTCTGGAAGACACCCTCGACTGTCTTCTGATCGCCCAGGATTGAGCCCGGCGTGCTCGTTCCCTCGTCGAACCCGGGTGCAAACGGATTCACGCACCCCATCGCAGTGAGGAACAGAACGACAGCACCGATGACACTCGATTTCACCATAGACAATCATGCTGATATGAACGTCAAATCAATCGTCAATTGCTGAATCGCCCTTTCAGCTCGCTCCAGCTGAAGTCCGAACCGGTCTTGAAGTCGACCCATCGATGAATGGCCCAGTTGTGCCGGCCGTCGGTCGATAGATAGAAGAGAACGGTTCCCTTTGCCTCTGTCGGTGTGTCGGGGCGGTTGTGCTGGAAAACAATCCGGTAGTTGGCGTTGTACTCTGCTGAGTCCGACTGAAGACTTTCGAACCGACCGTCATCGAAGATTAGGGTGGAAAAGGCGGAGGGTACTGTTTGCGAGCGCAGGTTTTCGAAGTATTCTCGCTCAAGGTCGAGCGACCAGTTTAGGAAAACCGTAAAATAGCGACTTTGAGCTTCCTGCGTCGGAATGAATTCAAACCGGCGGCTAGAAAATGTCGAATCCACGAACGACCGAAGATAGTTCTCGGTATTTCGCTCGGAGATTGCGTTCTGGAGGTTATCGAGGACGACTTCCGGCTGGGTCGGCGGACGGAAATTAGAGCCTGCCTGTGTCGGCGATTCTGGCTCGCGCGTCTCGAAGATATCGCAAGCGAGAACAGTGAACATCGTCATAAAAACTGTGACCGTGCTTCTTCGCCTCATGGTGAAACCATCGTCGGTTCCCACGACCGAGCCGGGGAGGACAGCTATCGAGGCCGGCATTGCGTGTTGATCAACGCCTTGGTGGCTTTCCTCCCGATGAAGATCGTGATCTCCCGCTCAGAGAGTGATCCGTCCTTCCAAAGCCTGTGCGAGTGTCGCTTCATCGGAATGCTCGAGGTCGCTTCCGATCGGTACACCACGCGCGATCCGTGAGACTTTCACGCCAAGCGGTTTCAACAGCTTGCTGATGTAGAGCGCCGTGGTTTCTCCCTCGACGTTCGGATTAAGTGCCAGGATGATTTCACGAAGTTCAAGTGACGACCCACCATCAGTCTGGTGGGTGATACGCGAGAGGAGCTCCTTGATCCTCAACCCTTCGGGGCCAATACCGTCGAGTGGAGAAAGCGCTCCGCCGAGCACGTGATAGAGACCTTTGAATTCGTTGGTTTTCTCGAGGGCGAGTACATCGCCCGGTTCTTCGACGACGCAAATGGACGATCGATCTCGTTTTTGACTCGAACAGATAATGCAAGGGTCGTTTTCGGTGATGTTATAGCAGACAGAACAATACTTTACGCGGTCTTTCGCGTTGACGATGGCCTTGGCCAGCGTAACCACCTCGTCTCGCGGCAATTTCAGTATGTACATCGCCAGGCGCTGGGCAGTCCTACGCCCGATACCGGGGAGGTGTGAGAGTTGCTCGATGAGTCGTTCAACCGATTCGGCAGTGAAGAGCATTCTGTTGAATGTTATGTGGCCTGAACTCCGTTCGTTCGCCGCGTTCCGGGGTGCATCGGGTATCTAGGGGCTGGAGCGATGTGGGTCTGTCATCGTGATTCAGAGTCCGGGCAGTGTCAATCCGGGTATTTTCGGCAGCATCCCGGACGTAACCTTGCCCAGTTCTTCCTGCGCCAATTTTGTTGCCTCTTCGAGAGCTTTGTTGACACCGGCAACGACAAGATCCTCGAGCATGTCGCGTTCTGCCGGATTTATCACGTCCTTCTCAATTTGTATCTTCACGATGCGCTGTTTCCCGTTCGCCGTGACTTTCACCATTCCACCGCCCACTTCTACGGTGACGGTCTTGTTCTCAAGTTCTGCCTGCACTTGAGCAATCTGCTCCTGTACTTTCTGGACCTGTTTGAGTACGTCCTGCATGTTTGGCATTCCACCGCTCATCCGTGGGCCCTTGATTTAGTCGCACGAACTTTTTTTCAATATATCACATTTCGTAGGGAAAATCAACCGACGAAATTTTCGACCATGATCGTGCACGGCAGCAGCATGCTTGGACTGTATTGTGGCGCCACTTGTGGTGCAGAGCGTGCTTGAAGAGGTTTGCACGTTGGTTCAGACGTTTTGCGAGCGTCTGTGATCGACTCTATCAGTGCGACCTCGAAACGCGAACGACCCCTTGATAGAGGGTGAGATTACTCTCTTCTTGTTGTCTTGACATTTTGGCACGAAAACTGTAGATTAAGTGCTGTATCTTACGGTTTACAGACTCCTGCAAGCCTATCATCTGAGCAATGTCCGTTCAGCGAGCCCGGATTTGCTCGCGCTTGTTCGAAGGGAAAAGTTAGTGCGAAAGAGAACAATCGGTTCCACATCGGAGACAACGAAAGTCCAACAAGCGCTGCAGGTGAGCGGGGACGTTCCGAAGCACATCGCGATCATCTTGGACGGAAACGGTCGATGGGCGAAGGAACGGGGGATGCCCCGGCTTGCGGGACATCACGAGGGCGTTAATTCCGTGCGCGATGTGGTCGAAGCGTGTGGTGAGTTGGGAGTGCGATACCTGACACTGTATGCGTTTTCGACTGAAAACTGGAAACGTCCGAAGGAAGAAGTTTCGCTGCTGATGCGGTTGCTCTTAAAGGCTATCCGGAATGAGACGGACCGTCTTCACGAGAATAATGTTCGGCTGACTGCGATCGGCGAAATTTCTGCCCTTCCGCATCAAGTGCAGGATGAGCTGTTCGATGCGATCTCAAAGACCAAGGAGAATACGGGTCTCAACCTCATCCTGGCATTGAGCTACAGCGGCCGATGGGACATCACCAACGCAATCCGGCAGATCGTAGCAGATGTGCGGCACGGAAAAACGAAAATCGACCAAATCGAAGAGAAGTCTGTAGAACGATACCTCTCGACGTCGAGCATTCCTGATCCAGATCTGCTGATCCGCACGAGCGGAGAGTTCCGTATAAGTAATTTCCTGTTGTGGCAGCTTGCCTATACCGAGTTAGTCATTGTGGAACAGTATTGGCCAGATTTTCGCCGCGACGAATTGTATCTTGCCATTCAGGAGTACCAGAAGCGCGAGCGGCGTTTTGGGATGGTCAGCGAGCAAGTGAAAAAGAAAAGTGGAAGGGGTAGATATGCTTCGCGTTTTCTCAAGATCGTTAGTGGTTCCTGACCTCGTCGGCCGGAACCGCCCGATCCACTACAGTGAGCAGGCTCCAAGCGGATTGGTCCGTCATTTCATCTGCGTACTTTCCCTGTTGGTCCTTACGACGGTAGCGGCTGCAACTGTTTCCGGTCAGACTCAACCTCGCTCCGGCAGATCGGGTACCAGGCCGCAGCTGTTTGAGATACTGGGAATTTCAGTAGAAGGAAACAGCGTCGCGGAACCTGCAGCGATCATCGCAAACGCAGGTCTGAAGATCAGTGACGAGCTTGCTATCCCCGGCGATCAGTCCGCCGAGGCAATTCGCCGCCTCTGGGCACTGCGTATCTTTTCAGATGTCCAGATTCTCGTCGAACGAACGGTAGGAACCGGAGTTTACCTTCTCATTCACGTCACAGAGTTTCCAAGGTTGGAACGGATTGAGATCGAGGGTGAGGATGAGGTTAGTGAAAAGGACATCCTGAAAAAGGTTAACCTGATCAAGGGACAAATCCTCACGCCCCAGGGGATGAACCGAATCGTCAAGGATGTGAAAAAGTTGTACGAAGAGAAAGGATTC
>JAZGDX010000069.1:0-2707 GCA_036478305.1 Bacteroidota bacterium | reverse complement strand
GTCACTATTGTAGACACCGATCGCGTCCTGGCTGAGCATGTCGAACAAGGTTCTTTTTGCCTCAAAATAACGTTCCATCGACCCATGATAATCGAGATGATCCTGGGTCAGGTTTGTGAACACCGCCGCATCGAAATCAAGTCCGTGTACCCGATGCTGCTCGAGAGCATGGGACGAGACCTCCATCACAGCGGATTGGCAGCCATTCTTCAACATGCGGCTGAGGAACTCGTTAAGCTCCAACGACTCCGGAGTGGTGTGCACTGCAGGCTGCACCACTTCCCCCAGTTTGTACTCGATCGTCCCGATCAATCCGGTTTTTTCGTGGTTCGATTCCAAGATCGATCTGATGAGGTGGGTCGTGGTCGTTTTTCCATTCGTTCCCGTTACCCCGATCAGACGGAGCTTCTGCGATGGGTGCCCAGAAGAGTTGCACGAGATCCGCGCAAGTGCTCGGCGCGAATCGCCCACTACGACCTTTACGACTCGCGCATGCATGAACAGGGAATCCGGCACGTTTCCATCGTCCGAGAGAACCACCGCTTTTGCCCCTGAAGAGATCGCCTGCTGGATAAAGCGATGGCCGTCGACGCTCGCCCCCCGAATTGCGACGAAGAGGTCCCCGCGCCCCACCTTCTGCGAGTCGTACTGAACTCCCCTGATTTGAACGTCCTGCATCTGCACCATCTGACCGTACTCTACGTTGTAGAGCTTGGTCACCGTCACACCCTCGAGCAATTTTGACAGGGTCATACATACCGCCAACGCGCATCGATGTTCACGGTTGCCATCGCCTTCTCAACGCCGGTTTCATAGCGTCCTGAAAGTACTCCCGGGGAGAATCGTCGCAGGATCGAGAGATCGTAGCGACGCAATCCCGAGCTCCCGCCGGAACGGCGGTGAAGTGAAACAGAATCCGGATTGTTTTGGGTAGCTCTCATGCATAGACAGGCGCGGGTTTCACGTATGATTCAAAGACTCCGTCGAGGAACCTCCAGAGCCCCTTCGCCACCCCTTCAGCTGCATTGAGAACACCTTCCTGCTGCGCGACCGACCTGGCAGTTGCTTCGATGATCTTTCTCTCTGTCGCGGAATGCTCCACATCTGCTTCCATGTGTGCCACAAAAAACTGTGTCGCCTCGACGTCCATGATTCCATAGAACTTTCGCAATCCGCCGATTTTCACCCGAGAGATTTCCGGAACCTGCGACTCATACGCATACAAGGCGCCAAGTCCCTCGGGAAATGGGCGGTTTCGACAGATCGTAAAGAAGGTGTTGACGAGCGCCAGCGTCTGTGACAGCGGTTCCGTCTGTTCAAGATCCCGAACGCTCGCTCCGGTTGCTTCCGCAAAGCGTTGCCATAACGCGGGATGGTTCTCCATACCGTATTCCTCATCCATCAAATTCCTCAGGATTTGCTGCCGTATTCGGATATCGGGGGTATTCATATGAGTTGCACTCAAGAACCGTGGAAAGTGTTTCACAAAATGGTGGTACTGGCACGCATACTGCTTCAAGGCGTTTCGCGTGAGCGCCCCCTCATTCCATGACTGATAGAATGGGTGCTTCAATAAACTCCACTCGTTGATGACGCGGTCCAGCGCATGTATGAAGCTTGTTTTATGTACCATATCACTTCCTCCTGTTTCTGAATGCTCCTGTACGCTGCTGTAGGTTCTCATCGGGGAGTCTCACCGGGGGTGAGACACTTCACTTTTCACGGCCAGCTCCCGACTATCCCCAGTCTGCAGGTCTGACCTGGGCTCACACCAGAGCTCAACCTTCGAACCATCTCCCACACGTGTACCCGCCCCGGGACTCTGGGTGACAACAACCCCTGATCCGACCACCGCAGCCCGGAGATTATCGAGAGCGAGGCGGTTTACCGCACGACGAATCGTAAAGCCGCGTACGTCTGGAACGCTGATGAGCCCGTCAGCGGGGTTGAGTCCGTCAGAGTATTGCGCCGTTACAAGGATCACTACGCCCTCCAGCCCGGCTTCCTGACCCGGCTCGGGAACTTGACGTACGACAACAACACCTTGCCCAAGGATGTGGACGGTAAGACCATGACTTTCGAGCAGTTTGGTTGCAGTATCCACCTTAAGATTTCGGACATCGGGTATCACACCGTTCAGGTCGATGCCCTCGCCAACCGGACGATTAAGCACAGTCTTCATCGCTGCATTGCCGGTATTTATGATACGTTCAGCAATGGCGCGAAAGATCGGACCTGCGGTCTCACCGCCATAGTAGTTGACTGTGCGAGGGTTTTCCAGCACCACGAGACAGAGAATCGTCGGGTCATCCGCCGGGAAGTAACCCACAAAGGATGAGACATGGCTACCGGATTCATACGTCCCATTAACGTATTTCATCGACGTGCCTGTCTTGCCAGCGATCTGAACTCCATCGATACGCGTCCGCCTGCCTGTTCCGCTGTTGACGACACCCGCAAACAATTTCGTGAGAACACGAGTAACTTCTTGAGACACCACACGGCGGACCACTCGCGGTTCAGCTGCACTGCGAGTATCTACCCCTGTCGGGCTTGAAACAATTTGCCTGAGGAGAGTAGGTCTCTTCAGTGTTCCCCCGCTCGCCACAACGGAATAAGCACAGGCAATCTGAAGGGGCGTTGCACCGATCTCGTAGCCGTATGACATGGTGTTCAGCGTCGTGCCGGACCATTCGGAAGGCTTCTT
>JAZGDX010000068.1:0-4251 GCA_036478305.1 Bacteroidota bacterium | reverse complement strand
TGCTCGACTCCCGCTTGAAGCGTTTCAACTCTTTTGTAACTTCCTTAGCCGATTGATAGCGATCGTCCGGTTCCTTCGCCAAACATTCGAGGATGATTGCATCCAACGCTGGATCTACTTCTTGACGGAGGGATGAAACGGGTGCTGGATCCACATTGACGATATCATAGAAGATAGCGGTCTCATGTACACCCTGGAACGGCGATTGTCCGGCGAGTAACTCATAGAGCACCACACCGAGTGAGAAAATATCTGACCGATGGTCGGTATCAAATCCTTGCACCTGCTCGGGGGACATATAGCCGACTGTGCCGATCGTACTCCCCTCTTTCGTGAGTCGCGAGACACCCCGCAGTTTTGCAAGGCCAAAGTCCATGATCTGCACAATGCCGTCTTTCCTGACCATGATGTTTTCGGGCTTGATGTCACGATGCACGATCCCATGCTCATGCGCCGTCGCGAGTCCGTCAGCGAGCTGGATGCCGATGTCGATCACCTGCTTGATCGAGAAGTTTTGTTTCTTGTCTCGCAGCGTCTGCCCCTCGACGTACTCCATTACAATAAACATCTGGCCGTCATGTTCTTGAATATCGTAGATCGAGCAGACGTTGGGATGATTCAACGCGGCAGCAGCTTTCGCCTCCTGGACAAATCGCGCTTTGTCTTCCTCAGAGGCAGCAAGGTGTGGGGGAAGGAATTTGAGGGCAGCGAGGCGCTCGAGTTTGGTGTCCTGGGCTTTGTACACAACTCCCATCCCACCTTGTCCAAGTTTCTCCAGAATCTTGTAGTGCGATATCGTTTGACCAATCATAAGACCTCGTTATCAGGTCCCGACAGAAAACGTCGGGATTCTCAAAATTTCACCTGCTCGCTGAGAAACGTTCACGGGAAATTTTGCCTGCCCGCCTTTATGTTCCATATTGAGGCAGGCGGGGAATTTGACCGATCATCGTTCCAACGTCGGTTGACTTATTCTCCGTATCTCTTGGATTGCGTCCTTCGCGAACTTGCGAATGTCGCTGTCACCGTCCCTCGAACTTAGGTCCTCCAACAAAGGAAGCGCACGCCGTACCTTCAGCTCTCCCAGGAGGTGAATTGCTTTTTCACGAACCGGAAGAACCTCCTCTCTCGCGGACGCGATGAGAACGTCAGTGAGCTGGGGATCGTTCGGAGCGCAAGCCGCCCAGGCGGAGAGTGCTTGTTGACGAACTTTCAGGTTGTATTCTAGAGAGACGTTGTCCCTGATAAGGGGGAGATACTCCTCCTTTCCGATTTCCTCGATGGCCTCGAGGCTTGCAAGCCGCAGCTCGTCGTACCAAGCGGATCTTGACATCTGATCTGTGAAGAATCGGGGGCTGAGCGACGTATCAACCTTTGCTAACGATAGGATTGCCACTGCAGCGACATCCATTTGGGGGTCGGAATGAATAGCGGTGTGCAACCCCGACGATGAGGATTCGGTGAAATGACTCCCAAGGGCAATCGCTGCCGCTTTCCGTATGTGGTAATCACTTGCGTTGAGCTGATCGATGAGAAGCTCCTCTGCGCCGGGGGTGTGAATATTCTGGAGCTCAAGGGCCACTTGCGCCTTGAGCCACCATGGTGAACTGCCACCCAGCAGCGATCTCAGAACTTGAAGAGTGCGGGGATGAAAGGGATGATGCTGCACTAGCTGCTGGAGAGCCCAGAAGCGTCCTGGAAGAGCATCGTGTTGAAGCTGGTACAGTAATTCATCGATCTTTTTTTCGAAAACGAGTTCACAAACGAGAGCTCCTCTTCCGTCAAAGCTGATCATTAACGGATCCTCGTCTATTCCGAGCAAGAAATGGTCGGTTTCATTCTCGACCCATACCGTGTCAAACATCGATTTCGACCTGGTGTCAATCCGGATCTCTACAGGAAGCGTGAATAATCCCTGTCCTGTCACCAGCGGCTGCGTCTGCTCAACGGTCAATTCCACCAGTTTGCGGTCAGCGAAGTAACGATATCCTACCTCAAATCGCGGATGACCACCACTGTAGACCCATTCGTCAAAGAAGTACTGTAGATCCTTTCCGATTGATTCTTCGAAGGCAGTCTTCAGGTCCGCACTCTCGACGTTTGAGAACTGGTGTTTGTGCAGGTAGTAACTCATCGCGTTGAAGAAATCCTGATCACCGAGAATCCATCGCAGCATATGGAGGATGATCGCTCCCTTGAGATATGTGTGCTCCGCGTTGAAGATTTCCTTACGTGAATCATACCACCTGTATTCGAGAGGTCGTATTAGGTGGTGTGTCCTGACATATCGGAGATACGTTTGTAGAGCAAGCCAAGTCTTCAATTGTAGGAATTCATCTCCACCTTTGTGTTCGTCCCAAAGCATCATGGAGTAGGTGGCGAAGCTTTCGTTGAGCCAAAGGGAAGCCAAACTGCGGTAGGTGAGGTTGTCACCAAACCAGTGATGCGCAAGCTCGTGGGCAATCGTGGCTTCCGCTGTCCAGTTCGAGATGTATGATTCGAAGTGCGGGCTAAAATCATCGGGTGAGTTCATTTCCCGCAGCACGCAGTCTCTGTGGCCGGTCACGCTGGTGTTCTCCATGGCCCCAATAGCATAATCATAGGATGCGATCTGATCGTACTTCTCCCACGGATAGCGGTAATCAAACAGTTCAGAAAAATACTCCACCATCTCCGTCGTGTTCCGGAATGCATACCGACCTTCTTCCTTACGGCCGCGAGGCACCCAGCACGAGAGAGGGATCTCTCCAAACGCTGGGGCGAGCTGTACGGAATCGTAGTCGCCCACGAAGACGGCCATCAGATAGTCGGAATGTGGGTGCTCCTGCATCCAGTGAAATGTTCGTCGGCCATCAGGATGATCAATCCGATCGATGAGTTTGCCGTTGGATATCCCTTGATAGGGGCTTTCCACCGTTACCAGAACCTCAGAAGAAAATTTGTCGTTCGGATGGGCACAGAGCGGCAGCCAGTTTGCGTGTAATCCTCCTTCGCCGTACGTGTAGGCGGACGGTAACGTCCCACTGCCCTGGGGTGGATCGATGAAGTAGAATCCCGCTGATGGAGCTGCCGAATGTTTGATCGTGATCGTGAGCGTGTCGGGTGGCCGGATCGGACTGTCAAGATTGACGACGAGTGTCGAGTCGGTCGATGCATACGTCAACTGCTTTGCGTCTGGCACCGTCCGGACGCTTTCGATAGTCAGCCGGAGCGCGTCGAGAGGGATCGACGAGAGGGCTTTTAACGGTCGTAGCTTTATCGTTGTTTCACCAAAGACTCTTCTTTTGTCCCAATCCAGCTGAATTTCCGTCCTGAGATGAATGATGTCGTATGAATGCTCATAATTCTGGTGGAACGCTCCTTTCGGTAATCGCTGACCGGTGGCGTCAGTGGCGAGCGCACTACAGAGCATTATCGCAACCGCGAATAACGAAATTCTCATAGGGAGTCTTCAAGGCAGAGGGAAAATAGCTCAGCCGGTCAACAGATCGATTTTTTCATTGATTCATTTGTTCATTGTGTCATTAGCGCAATGATCCAACCGTCAATAATCCAATCGCAAGACCATCTCGCCGATTTTCTAGAAATTCACCGCCCTTCTGGCGGTATATCGGAAATCTCTGCCATCGTCGGATTGACGACCTTCTGAAAATCGGCAAACTTCATCTTTACGCAATCGGTGTGTGTGCAGGCATTGAAGATTATTTCCGGTTTTTCCGCGAGGGCCTTTGAAAGGAGGACAGACATATTGTAGATTGGTCCGATCGGTGGCATTGCACCGAGCTGACAGTCGGGAAACAAATCTCGGAGTTTCTCTTCTTTCGTCAAGTGAACATCCTTCGCGCCTAGCACTGTTTTCACGGCAGTCAGATTTACTTTGTGGTGGGCCGGAACGACAGTCATCACATACTTTCCATCTGCCTCGATAACCACCGTCTTAGCAAGAACTTTCCCGGTTTTGTGAATCGCATGTGCGACTTCCTGCGCGGTGAAAGCCTGCGGATGGGCAATCACCTCATGCTTGACTTTTCTCTCACCGAAGAATGTTTTGAGTTGAGCTGGAACGGTCATGGAAGGCCTCCTGAGCTGATTCAATGGGAGGTGCAACGAACTTCCTCACAAGTGTGTTCTCGAGTTGTGGCTGCCTTGTTGTCCGCGTCTGAACCTGACGCGTGGCAAGCCGTCCAGCAATTAAAATGCTGAAGTCTCTTGTCTAAATAACTCAAGAATTAGGTCAGGATTTCTATCGTT
>JAZGDX010000067.1:0-9601 GCA_036478305.1 Bacteroidota bacterium | reverse complement strand
GCGGTCGACCTCAACGCCCAGAAAAGCAGCACCGTTCATCGTCGCCGCAAGCGGCTGAGCACCCCCCATGCCTCCAAGTCCAGCAGTGAGCAAAAACTTCCCTGCCAGGCTACCTTGAAAGTACTTGTTCGCGCAGGCAGCAAACGTCTCGTATGTACCCTGCAAGATACCCTGGGTACCGATGTAGATCCAGCTACCAGCTGTCATCTGCCCGTACATTGTCAAGCCCAACGCCTCCAGTCGACGGAACTCATCCCAGTTTGCCCAATGCGGCACAAGCATCGCGTTCGAGATCAACACTCGGGGCGCGTCAACATGCGTCCGAAAAATACCAACGGGCTTACCTGACTGCACGAGGAGCGTCTCGTTGTTCTCGAGCTGCCTCAGACTCCGAACAATTGCCTCATAGCATTCCCAGTTTCGAGCAGCCTTGCCCGTTCCACCGTACACGATAAGTTCCTCGGGTCTCTCCGCAACATCAGGATCCAGATTGTTCATTAACATCCGCATGGCCGCTTCCTGGACCCAGCCCTTGCATGAAATCTTCTTCCCCCGAGGTGATCTGATCGCGCGTTTCCTCTCTACTGTTTGCTCTTTATCCAGAATTTCACTCATGGGGTTTGCCTCTGACCTTCACCGCGTCCTACCAGTCGAAAACCGTTTGCGTGACCGTTCCTCGCTTCGATCCGTGACCCAGAGAAGCGTTGAAGCTCACTCAATCGGTGACGTGACTGGATCCAAGTCACAATCCAATTATTGGGAAATTAATTTAACTACGTCGCATCCGAAACGCAAGCTTTGTATCCCTTGATTCTCGGTGTCACGGAAGTTCTCAGAGTCCATGCAGACTTTGAAACACAGGATCGCATCATCCAGAAGACAGCACTTGTTTGTACACAACGACAGAAATCTCCATGCGGCTCGGATACGCACCTTCCGTAAATGGCATTCATGGCACCAAAGTCGTCCATGTCCTTCAGATAAACGGTTGACTTGATAACATCTGAAATGCTGTAGCCAGCCGCAGTCAGAACATTTCGAATATTTTCCATCGCTTGTTCTGGCTCTGCCTCAAAACCTCCGGAGTTCAATTTGCCCGTTGCAGGATCAATTCTGACTTGTCCCGAGATAAACAGGAACCCACCGATATGCTTTGCCACGCTGTATGGTCCGAAAGATTTCGAGACATTGATTGTCTCGACAACCATCATCTCAGAGTAGATTCCTACGGCCTCATCAGCCGCAACTGAACGTACGAACTCTTCGTTCTGGCAACCATCAAAAACAACAGCGGTAGAGGGATAACAATCGGCCGCATGGAGGCCCCCCTATATCTGTTTTGTCAGACGGAATTTTGTTCCCCAACAAGCTATTCGACCTTATACCCGATCTTCCGGAGAAAATCCTTGCGAAACTTGATGTCAGCATCAGATTCGATGCCTTTCGATTTGAGTCCGTCGATGACACCGAGGATGCCCCGACCCTGATCAGTCTCGGCGACGATGACCTCGACCGGATTAGCGGTGGCGCAGTAGACACGACACACTTCAGGAACCGATTTGATGGTGTTGAGGATGTTGATCGGAAATCCGTTTTCCATAAACAGAATAAAACAATGGCCGCAGCCAAGGTTCAATGCGTTCTGCTTCGCCAACTCTATCAGCGTGCTGTCGTTGCCCGTATAGCGAACGAGTGCCGGACCCGACGATTCGCAGAACCCGAGGCCGAATTTCATCCCCGGAACAGTCTGCACCACCGCCTCGTGTATATCCTCAACGGTCTTGATGAAGTGAGATTGTCCGAGAATAAAGTTGGTCGGTTCCGGTTTTTCGATCCTGACGACGCTGAGATCCATAAGAGCCTCCAATGGTTTTCCGTTTTGCGTTGTTGTCGAGTTTTGTGTTCAAGTCATACAGCCGCCACCTCACCCCAAATCCATCATGCACACTTCTATCGAATCGCAAACGCCTCCGATGGAAAACCTGCCGGAACCATTATCGGATCACTACGCCCCGAGCCAATCTCAGGAAACACCGGAAAGCGTCCCCCAGCGCAGGCTTGCCAGTCGCACAGCTTCCCAATCTGGCGGTGGTAAATCCGTCTCGACCTTCGGTCGGAACGAGATCTCGTCCTCTCTTGGAACGTAGAAGGATCCGTAGACGAGGTGGACGTCTCCCTCAACACGAATCGTAGCAAGGTCACGAATTACCCGACCGCGTGCCCTCCCGTGGAACATTCGGGAACGGTCGAAGGCCCTACAGGACACGCGCGCCATATGGCCGAGTGACCGGAAGTGTTGTTTTACCTCAAGAGAATGTACTGTAGCGGCGGGCCCTATCAAATCACGTCGCCACACCTTTCCGGCACACGAAGTGCCAGATCACTCACTATTTCATTTACTTGCCGCTGTGGTATCGGGAAAAATCCTCTTCAATCGATTGAGTGTATTGTGGACGTGAGTACCAACCCAGTAGACTTTCCGGCAAGACGGACATTGATACAACTGGGAAAATCCTTCGTAGGATTTTTTCGGAACCAAGAGTTTCACCTTCTGCTTGTTCATGCTGACGATCTTCGCATTACACCTCGTACAGCGAGAGAACCGGTAGGATTCTAAGTCCAACAAAAATTCTTCAGTCTATATCTGGAGCTGATCGTCGAATCACCCGCTATGCAGGAGCAAGAACTGATCGACAGCTGGATAATCGTGGATCTTCGAATTACGTGTAATCGGCACTCGACCTTCCACTGCGCCTCGCTCAATAAGCTGCTCAAGCGGGAGATGACCATCGTAGAAGGTGTCGTATCCGAGTATGCGAAGCCACTTTGCAAGCTTTCCGGGCATCCGGTCCACAACAAAGCGAATCATCGCTCTGGTTTCTTTATCAGCGTATCACCCTTGAACATTGATTTTAGGGCTTCGGCGTCTTTCACAGAACCGACGATATCGCCGAAGTGCATCGGAATCAAGAGCTTAGGCTTAAGCGTGTTCGCAGCCTTGGCCGCTTCCTTTGAATCCATCGTGTAGGTTCCACCACACGGCAGTAGAGCAATGTCAATCTTTAGCGTCCTCATCTCCGGTGTGAAGTCGGTGTCGCCCGCATGGTAGAGTGTCGTCCCATCCGACAGCTTAAAGATATAACCGATCCAATGATTCGACTTCGGGTGGAAATCCTTGCCCAAGTTGTAGGCAGCAACAGTAGTTACGGTTAAGCCATCTACATCGAGGGCCTGACCAGGCGCGACTTTCCGCACATTCCCTTTGACCTTGTCGGCCACATCGTATGTACACACAATCACCGTATCAGCCGTTCGGATTCTTGCGATATCATCAGCGGAAAAATGGTCATAGTGGCTGTGTGTGATAAAGATGAAGTCTGCCTTCGGGACGTTGTGAGGAAGTTTCCATGGATCGATGTAGATCGTCTTGCCCTTATCGTCAACCCGAAACGATGCATGTCCCAGCCAATGAATGTTCCCCACCTCCATACAATCCTCCTTTCGTTCACTGCAATCGACCGATAGTGGCTTCCACCGTGCGCAAGAGGAGTCCAGATTCTATGAGACCAACCGATTTCTTGATATCCTCCTCGAGCACGCGATCGCTCCCGAGATGTTTGACGTGTTTACGCACGAGACGATGTGCGCTCTCTAGCCCCTTCCCGCTTGTCAACGGGCGATGAAAGTCCAAACCTTGGGCTGCAACTAGTAGCTCGAGTGCGAGGACCGCCCGAGTATTTTTTAGAACCTGCCAGAGCTTCTGCGCAGCGATCGAGCCCATACTGTTATGATCCTCCTTTCCCGCTGACGTCGGAATCGAATCGACACTCGCGGGATGGGCCAGAACTTTATTCTCCGAAACGAGGGAAGCAGCGACATATTGCAGCATCATCATGCCGGAGTTCAATCCACCGTGCCGTGTCAGAAACTTCGGGAGTTCGTCGTGCTCACTGTGCATCATCTGGTCAACCCTGCGCTCGGAAATGTTTGCCAGTTCCGCCAGCGCAATTGCCAGAAAATCAGCGGCGATCGCAATCGGCTGCCCGTGAAAATTGCCTCCTTCGAGATGCAGCTGCCGGTCGGAAAAAATCAACGGGTTGTCCGTTGCTGCATTGATTTCAATCGACACGATGTTGTAAACATAATCGACCGCCTCCCGAGAAGCGCCATGAACCTGGGGGGCACACCGGATGGAGTACGCGTCTTGTACGCGTGGATCACCGTGGCGGTGGGATTCACGGATCGTGCTCTTCTGCATCAATACGCGTATGTTCTTTGCTGAGGCTTTCTGTCCTGGGTATGGTCGGAGCGCGTGAATCCTGTCTGCGAACGCGGTATCGCTCCCCTTTAAGACCTCTACGCTGAGCGCGGCCACAATGTCGGCCACCTTGCAGAGCTGTTTGGCTTGGTGCACCGCAAGTGCAGTATAGGCCGTCATCATCTGAGTGCCATTGATGAGTGCTACTCCTTCTTTTGCAGCGAGTCGCAGAGGCTTCAGTCCGCGCTTTTGTAGTGCGGCTCGCGCTGATGATTCCTTGTAACCTCCACGGCCGCTCTGCACCCACACACGTCCCTTCCCCATCAAAGCCAAGCCCAAGTACGAAAGCGGAACAAGGTCACCGCTCGAGCCCACAGAGCCCTGCCGCGGTATCACGGGCACTATATCACCATTAATCATAGTCACAAGGTAATCCGCGACCTTGGGTCGGACACCGGAAAAGCCCTTCACGAGGACATTTGCGCGGAGGAGCAACATTGCACGGACAACCTCTCGCGGCAGCGGTTCGCCAACTCCGGCTGAATGGCTCACGATGAGGTTGCGTTGGAGCGTCTCGAGATCTGATGAGCCAATCCGCACCGCGCTGAACTCTCCGAATCCCGTAGTAACTCCATAGATCGTCTCTCCGCTCCGAATCCATTTCTCGATGAGCCTTCGCGATGAGCGCATGCGTCCTCTTGCCGCCGGTGTTATCCTGACCCGACGGTTGTCATAGGCTACCGAGTGAATCTGGGGGATGGTTAGAGACCTTCCATCAAGAGAGGGAATGGCCATAACTGGCATGAAGGTTCTGGAAGAAGGCACAATGGATGGAAACCGTACAAATGAAATCTATTAAGAACTGCCAAGAAAAGCAACGAAGGCAAAAGTCTGTGATGTGGAACAAACCGTGTTGACTTTATTGTAAAATTTACATAGGTTGGCGCAGCATAAAATCGTTCAGTACCGAGAAAAGTTTATCGGATCCCGATTTCGGGAACCCTTACTTGAGAATAAGTCGTGGCTACTTGAGAGGTCATTGGAACATCCTAGGAAGAATCCGTGCACGAAAAAGATCCCGAAAATCTGAGTATGCGACAAACCAGGCAGATCGCATGTTCATTCCCTGCCTACATCAGAACCTGTTGGTACTATCTTCGACAACAGCTGTCCTCACGATTGAGAGAGGTCTGTTATGATTCGAGGTAAGATTTTCTGGAGGGTCCTCTGGCACTTTTCCATTTTGCTCATCGTCATCTCTGGGATGACTTATATGATGCTAAGGAGCACGAACCAAATCCGTTCCCACTTCCAGCTATCTGACGTCAACCTCAATATTGTCCGAGAACTTCAATCAGTGCAGATGTCAATCAGCACGATGAAGGGAAATGTCGAGGACTTCCTCACCACGGGGAACAAGCGATTTTATGATCAATACGATGCAGCAAAAAGGAAGTTCGACCTCACAATGTCGATGTTGATTTTGACCGTTGCGGAAGACACGATCAAGTTCAGTCAGATGGGAAGCATGAAGTCATACGTCGAAGACTGGATTGAGCACATAGCTGAACCCAAGGTCGCGCTCCGGGAGCAGAACTTAGATCCCCGGGAATACGGTCAGCGACTCAAAGTCCTGACGGAGTACGAAAGGAGAGAGGCGTTCCTGGAGAATTCGCAGATTCGGCTGACGGAGATTTACAGCATCGAAACCCTGGGTCTCAACATCCAACTCGAAACTGCGACGGAACTCAGCGATCAACTCGACAAATTCATCTGGTATACTAACATTCTCGTGGGAATTTTTTCGATCATTCTGGGTGTCGTTCTTGCTCGCTACATCACAAACCCAATCACGGCCTTGCAGGTTGGGACGCAAAAGCTTATCGAAGGGAAGTTTGTACAGATCGAAGTCAACAGAACGGACGAGATTGGCCAGTTGGGAAAAAATTTCAATCGCATGACACAGCTATTGTTTGAGCGAGAACAAAAAATCCAGGTCAACTACCGACGAGTAGAGGCGTACAACGAAATCATCACGGTGTTAAATTCCTCCAAGACGCTTGACGCGCTGCGCGGTGAGACCCTCCGGATCCTTGCAGCCCGGACCAATTCTCAGGTTGGCGCAATGTACACGTACGATGAAGACAAGGCCACCCTCTATCTTGTTTCGGAGTACGGCTTTACTGGCCCGTTGATGCCCCATCGATCGTACGCTCTCGGAGAAGGAATCCCCGGCCAATGTGCAGCGGACCGAGAAGTGATCAACATCCAGAATGTGCCGGACGACGTCGAATACAGTGTCAAACTGGGGATCGGGGAGTTCAAGCCAAAAAACATCATATGCCTCCCCGTGATCTTCCAGCAACAACTTCTCGCTGTTATTGTGCTCGCAAGCCTTAAGAACTTCGGAGAAGAGGAGCTCGAAATCCTCAACATGGCCATTCCTCAGGTCTCCGTGGCTGTGAAGAACGCAATGAACGTCCTTGAAACGCAGAAGCTTTCCGTCGAGATCAGCGCGAAGAACGAAATGCTCAACTCGCAGAACCTTGAGCTCGGAAAGGCGAACAAGGTCAAAGCTGACTTCCTCGCGAGTATGTCACACGAGCTCCGGACGCCGCTGAATTCCATCATCGGTTTCACCGACCTCATTTTGAAGAGCAAAAAAGAACCTCTGACCCCACAGCAGCAAAACGGACTTGAAAAAGTCCTGCGCAATTCCAGAAATCTACTCCAGTTGATCAACGACGTCCTCGATATCTCGAAGATCGAGGCAGGACGAATGTCCATGTTCATCGAGCCAGGGACGGTCGCAAACATCGTATCCAATTGTGTGATGACGATAGAGCCGCTCTTGGGGGACAAGCGGATCAAGGTCGTTCAGCACATCGAGCCTGGGATACCGGAAGTGAAGACCGACACTCAAAAAATGCGACAGATTATACTCAATCTCTTGAGCAATGCGGCGAAATTCACCGAAGAGGGGGAGATCTCAGTCACCGCATCGCGAGATGACAAGCACGTTAAGATATCAGTGAAAGATGACGGTATTGGAATCGAAAAGGACCATATTGGGCTGGTTTTTGAGGAGTTCCGCCAGGTGGACTCCTCCACAACGAGAAAATATTCCGGGACGGGCCTCGGACTGCCAATATCTCGCAAACTCGCACGGCTGCTCGGTGGGGACCTAACCGTCGAGAGCGAATCGGGCAAAGGCTCAACGTTCACGTTGACCGCCCTAATCGAACTAGAACCGACTGCCGACAGACCGAAGATTCCAAAGCCTCCTGAGAGGGAGAAAATTCAAGCCCGACCCGCACCAGAGAGGGAATTGAAGGAGATGGTACCCGTGGAAGGTACCGAGGGAGCTCTCATCTTGTCGATTGATGATGACCCCGAGGTGATCGAGATTATTCGCAACTACTTGACTCCAGAGGGATTCAGCGTCGTCGGTGCAGTCAACGGCGACGAGGGAATTCGAAAGGCGCGCGAACTTCACCCGAAACTCATCACCTTGGATATCATGATGCCGGAGAAAGACGGCTGGCAGACGTTGAGAGAGCTCAAAGCAGACCAGTCCACGCGCTCTATTCCCGTCGTCATGCACTCGATCATCGACAACAAACCACTCGCTCTCGGCCTCGGTGCTGAGGATTACCTAGCGAAACCAATCGACCCAAACCAGCTCATTAAGACGGCACGGCGCTATCTGTTCGGAAAACAAAAGCCGCTCATGGTGGTTGATGACAATGAGGACTTCGTTCGGCTGACGACCGACATATTGGAAGCAGAGGGATTTCAGTGTGTGACTGCCTATGACGGACGAGAGGCAATGGAGAAGATCAAGCAGTATCAACCTGCGTTGATCCTCCTCGATTTGATTATGCCGGTTATGGACGGGTTCGAGGTGGTTGACGCAATTCAGAAGGATCCGCTGCTCCGGAAGATCCCCGTCATAATCGTGACCGGGAAAGAGGTTTCATCACAAGACCAAGAATTCCTCTCGCACAAGATTACGTCGCTTTTGAAGAAGGATGGTCTCACAGCAGACGTGATTTCGAACAAAGTGCGAGAGATCCTCAGCCAGCAGTAATCAAGGGAGTGTACCATGGACGTTTCAACTAAGATCCTAGTGGTCGATGACAATCAGGACAACATCGATCTGCTCGATTTTGTCCTCTCGGATCTTCACTACCATGTCTTGAAAGCTCTGAACGGAAAGACCGCCCTGATCCTCGCAGAAAAGGAACAGCCCGATTTAATCATCCTTGATATTCAGATGCCGGAGATGGACGGGTTCGAAGTGCTCCGGAGACTGCGCCAAAAGGTGCACACAGAGAGACTACCAGTCATCTTGCTGACTGCGATGCGAAAAGACCCCCAGAGCATCGAATCAGGGTTGGCACTAGGCGCAGATGAATACTTGACGAAACCCATCGACACCGAGGAACTGGTCGTTCGCGTGAAATCAATGATGCGCGTAAAGAAGGCCGAACAAGAGTTGGAGCGAACGAAAGCCGATTTCACGGCAATGCTGGTGCATGATCTCCGAAGCCCACTGGCTGGGATCAAAGGAACACTCGAGTGCATCCATGATATTAGCCCTGATGAAGTGATCGATCAGCTCCATCACGAACTGCTGGATGCTGCACTCACTTCGAGTCAGAAAATGCTGAATCTTATCAACGATCTTCTTGACCTCTCCAAGCTCGAGTCTGGTAGAGTTCACCTGACGAAAATGAAGGTCGATTTGCCCTCGATCATCGACCTCGCATGCAAGAACCTGCGGATCCCCATGAACAACAAAAAAATACACCTCAAGCAAAAGTACACGCCAAACCTCCCGAAGATTAATGCCGACCCAGATAAGATCGAACAGGTGATGACGAATTTCGTGAGCAACTCAATTAAGTTTACTCCCGAAGGCGGAACGATAAGCATCTCTGCCGATCAGGAGGATTTTCTGGATGAACTCGACGGGAATACGAAGAAGCGATTGATTGTAATGGTGGCCGACACCGGAGCTGGCATAGCCAAAGAAGAGCTGCCCACGCTTTTCGAAAAATACAAGCAGGCGAAGGCTGGCAAGATGTCAAAGTATAAAGGGACCGGACTCGGTCTCGCAATCAGCAAACGAATCATCGAAGCCCACAACGGGAGCGTCTGGGTGGAATCGGAACTAAGCAAGGGAACAACGGTCTGTTTCACCATCCCCGTTGCTCATACAACATCGTCATCCAAATCAGGTAAGACTTGAAATGGCTTCAGGTGAAAGATGAGTGCGCGCATCTTGGTGGTCGACGACGAGGACCTTTTCCGGCAGATGCTCGCATCGTGGTTGAAAGA
>JAZGDX010000066.1:0-2684 GCA_036478305.1 Bacteroidota bacterium | reverse complement strand
AACATCTGGACTGGGAATTGGCGGTCGGGACCATGTTCGTGGGTGGTTCCGTCTGGATAGTGAACTCAGGGCAGCTATCTCGGCTAGCAAAGAGGCTGAGATTTCCTGATCGGGGCCGGGTGGTTGCCCCCTCTAAGTCTGCCGAGCGACGTGAAGATGATGGATCATAGGTTCGTGAAGCTTGGGCTAAGGTGTTTTCTGCCAATTCTCTGTTGTCTCGGCAGACGGCCGGGTGAACTTCATACACCGGCCCGGGAGCGATCTGTTCATTGTGTTCAGCGAAGAGCGTGGGTCAGAGACTTCGATCTGGAATTTTACGGGCCGTGGCTTGATAGTCAAGCTTACCTATCTCGCGGGATTTTGAATCTTGCAATTATTCGGCTCAACAGCAATCTTCGTACGGGTCGGCGAATTTATGGTACGTCTATGATCGGCTGATGCACAACGAACCTGAGAAGAGCGGAGCGAAGACCATGAACAGCAAGGACTACTTTGACCGGGTGGCCCCTCAATGGGACAAGATGCGGACGAGCTTCTTCACAGATGCAGTAAGGGATAAGGCTATTTCTACAGCTGGTGTCCAGGCGGGCAAGATAGCTTCCGACATTGGGGCAGGCAGCGGCTTTATCACCGAGGGTCTGGTTCGCAAGGGGCTTAAGGTAATTGTTGTCGACCAGGTCGAGGCGATGCTGGCGGAGATGAGACGGAAGTTTGCCGGTGCTGAGGGCATCGACTACCGCGTCGGGAACGCAGAAAAACTACCTATTTCTGAAGAAGCCGTGGATTATGCCTTTGCCAACATGTATCTGCATCACGTCGAGGTTCCGCCTGAGGCGATCAAGGAAATGGTGCGAATCTTGAAGCGAGGGGGCAAGCTTGTGATTACGGACTTGGATGAATACTCATTTGATTTCTTGAGGCTTGAACATCACGATCGTTGGATGGGTTTCAGGAGAGAGGACGTGAGACAGTGGTTAGAGGAAGCGGGGCTCAAAAATGTGGCTGTGGACTCTGTCGGTGAGAGTTGCCGTTCACAGTCAAGTTCCGGGGAAGAGTATGCGAGCATCGGCATATTTGTCGCTTCAGGTGAGAAGTGATTCGGAGAGGGGGCGTCTTAGTGGGGCTACATAATTGAAAAGAAGTATCTGCCTTCCCGGTTTGAACACACGTTCTTGCCAATCCAACAGACAGGAATACTCGCAATCCATGCGAAGGAGGTAGAATGGCTTTCGAAGCGGTGGATCATCTCACAGATGATCACTTGAGACAACTTTGTAAGATGTACCAATCGGAGTGGTGGACGGGAGGCCGGAAGTTGCCGGAAATTCGCCGTATGGTGGGACATTCAGATGCCGTTATTGCAATATGTGACTCAAAACAGCAACACCTGGCAGCATTTGCACGTATACTGACTGATTATGTGTACAAGGCGTTAATTCTTGACGTGATCGTCCAGGCTTCCTATCGGGGCAAAGGGTTAGGCCGTGTCTTGATGGACACCATCCTTAATCACCCTTCATTGAAATCCGTAGAGCAGTTTGAGTTATACTGCATGCCAGAAATGGTGCCGTTCTACCAGAAATGGGAGTTCACTGAAAACTTAGAAGGCCTCCGTTTCATGAGACGCCTCAGGAACACGGGGCACGCCGGAAAAGGCGCTGGAATTGTCCGGGGACAAAGCGATCAATAGGGCGAGCGACAATCGATGTGCTGTTTTTTTAACTTCGAGACTATTGCGCGTTCACTTTAGACTAAGAGTCTGTTAATTGAGATGACCATGATCGAACGGGAGTCCTCAAAACGCGTGTTATATGGATAACGGATCGAATGGGAGTGTTGCAACCATGGATAGTGGATGTCTCAATACGTAAAACAAGGACCGTCATGAGAACAGCATCTGTCATACTGCTTTTCGTATTTTCTTTCACCGTAACTCACGCGCTGGGTTCGGACGCTTTGGTGTTGCTTCTTGAATCTCGCGGATCCGAACTGCTGAAGAAAGCAACGGTAAAGGGGCGCAGCAACAGTCAGGCTGTGTATGCTCGCTTTGCGAAGCTTGTCGCTGCGGAATTGGAAGAGGCAGGGCATGAGGAGACAGCGATTCGAATAACTAGAGTCATAGAAAATCCTGGGCGTTATGAAATTCCAAGAGCAGAAATTGCCTGGATCACTCATACCTTTGCTCGGGAATTCTATCAAGATGAGATAATCAGCAGAACGGGGGAGCTGATCCGGTTCAAAACATACGCGACGGACCTGCCCAACAGGTTCAATCCTGAGTTTATCGAACAGAAAAACTATCTCCGCGCGCTTGCAGAAGAGCTCGGACTGCACTACAACGACGTTGACGGATTCATTCAGGAAATCTGGATAGGCGAGGGGGAGGAGTCTTTCGGCATCATTACCCACTCCGATGTCCAGCCAGTAGAAGAGACTGAGTGGGAAAGGGATCCCTGGAGCGGTGAAGTCATCAACGGTGCTCTCTGGGGTCGCGGCGCCGTCGATGACAAAGGCCCGATCGTTGCCGTGATGTACGGGATGCGCGCTTTGCTCGACAGTGGTATTCCACTGAAGAAGAAGATTCTTCTCCTTGTCGGAACGGACGAGGAATCGGCGAACGAAGACGTGAGCACGTACCTTAAGACGCACAGTGCGCCCGACCAGACCATCGTCGTCGACTCGAA
>JAZGDX010000065.1:0-3187 GCA_036478305.1 Bacteroidota bacterium | reverse complement strand
ACTCGAGAACCTCGGCCACTGCCGATGGATCGAATGGTTTCAGATGATCCTCATCGCAGACCATCTTGACAAATGAGAGGTACCGTTGAATATTTTCATTCTTTCTCGGCATTTCGACATCAAAATCGGAGCGAACCTTGAAGATTTTTTTGAAATCATCATCAAGATTGTACAGCAGTGAGTATGTCTTTGCATCGCCGATCATGATCACTTTTACGTTCAAGTCAATCGGTTCCGGCTTTAGCGTAGTTGTCGTTACACTGTAAATGTTCTCAATCGGCTGAATTTCCAGGGAGGAATTTTTCAGGGTTCGCTTTAGAGTCGGCCAGACTCCGGGCTCGAACAGTGAATCGAGGGCGTTGACTATCAAATATCCCCCATCGGCATCGAGCAGTGATCCGGATTTGATTTGAGTAAAGTCTGATTGCCAGAAGCCCCCCTTAGTGACGTACCTGTCAATTGTGCCGAACAGATTCTTGAAACTCGGGTTTTTCTCGATGGTGATCGGCACTCCTTTAGTGCGTGAATGGTCGACGATAACGTTGACTTTGAACTCCAAGAACTCATCGACCGGTGCCTGTGGTATAATTCCGGGGATAGGCGACTGGGGAGGCGGCTCTTCGGACTTCCGGAAGCGGTCGAAGTCAGAGATGATGTTCTCCTGAACGTCGTCAAGGTACGCACGGACCTTTGGGTTGTCGTACCTGGCTCGGACCTCATCGATTGTATCCTTGATGATCGGCAGGAGAGTGTTAACATCAAGATCTTCGAGAGATTCCTTTGCTTTCCGCTCGATGTTGCGCATAGCGCGCAGGACCACCTCCATCTGACCTTCGAGTTCCGTGCGGCGTTCTTTGATTTGTTCAAATCTTGCTTGATCAATCTTTCCTTCTGTTACAAGTGCTTCCAGTTGTTCGATACCCACTGGGTTACCGTCGACAACCGGGTTTATCTCTGGTCGGACTATTGGACCGGCCTGAACCTGAACGACTTCGAATTCCTTGTCCTTGACTTTTTTCTCGAAGTCCTTCAGGATGCTTTTCTGTCGGGACTGAAAGTGCTCCAAGAGGTCCTTCCGTCGCTCCTGATACCGGCGGCCTTCAAACACACTGGGGATGATCTTCTGAAAATCGGTGACGAGATTGTTCATGTCGCTCTGAAGCCGACATCCCTGTCCTGCCGGCAGCGTAATGGCTGTGGGGGCATCCGTGTGACGAAAATTGTACACATAGCACTTATCGGTGAGAACAGCTTCCTTTTCCTCGAATTCATGGAGCAGTCGTTTTATCGTGGTCATTCTTCCGGTGCCGGAGTATCCGGTGACAAAAATGTTGTAACCGAAATGTTTCATCTCGATTCCAAGACGCATGGCACGTTGCGCCCTATCCTGTCCGATGATGTGTTTCGTCGGCTTTACATCATCGCTGGTCTTGATCTTCAACATTTTCGGGTCGCAACGCCAGCGCAGTTTGTGGATGGAAACCTCTGGAATTTTTTTCTCGATCTTTTTCAGTCGGGCGATTGACTTGGACGATTTCATTTGCGTCAATATTCCTTTCGATTCGCATAAAAGTTCATGAGAATCCCGACCATCATCATGCTCGAGATGAGAGCGGATCCCCCGTAACTGAGGAATGGAAGAGGGATTCCGATGACCGGAAGAAGTCCAACCGACATGCCGATGTTGATTACGGTATGGATACCGAGGACGGTGGTGATACCGATTGCGGCGATACTTGCGTAGCGATTCTTTACGGTCGATGCTATTCGTACTCCTCGGAACAGGAGCAAATTGAGGAACATCAGGACGACGAGTGCTCCGACGAACCCGAATTCCTCGCCGGGGACGCAGAAAATGAAGTCCGTCCACTGTTCCGGGATGAAATTGAGCTGTGTCTGCGTACCTTGAAGGTGGCCTTTCCCCCAGAGCCCGCCAGAACCGATCGCGACGGTTGATTGAATGACATTATACCCAGCACCGAGAGGGTCGGCGTGCGGGTCCAGAAATGCCTCGATGCGTCGTTGCTGATATGCCGGGAGTGTACGATGGAAGTACTGTAAAGAGACGCCAATCAGAACTGTCACGGAGAACGCAATAGCTGCGATGAAACGATTCTGCTTCGACACCCAGAGAGCCGTGAAAATGAGTGCAATTGTGATGAGAAACGGTGTCAGTCCGAAGAGCGCAGCGATGGCTGCCAGCGGGGGAGAGATAATCGCAATGACCATGAAACCCGAAGCTCCAGACCAGTAAACGATCGGCACTACCATGAGCAGATAGACGAGTGCGGTTCCAATGTCTGGTTGGAGCAGGATCAAAAAAACGGGTACGAGCGTAAATGCGAGCGTTCCTGCAAGATACTTGAACCGGTCGAGGTCAACGTCGCTGCGGGAGAGAAACGATGCGATCGCCAGGATGGTCGTGAGCTTCATGAACTCCGATGGCTGGACACTTATGGGACCGAGAGTGAACCAGCTCGTTGAGCCCGATACCGTCTTACCTCCAATCAGAACGCCGGCGAGCAGGAGGAGTGAAGCGAAATAGAGCACATACGACAGAAGCTGGAGCGTTCGAAACGGAATCAACATCATGCCAGCCATCGCAAAAAGACCAATTCCCATGAAAACTACCTGCTTATAGAAATTCTCCGATGCCCCAGCGTCGTACGTGGCGCTGTAAATTGAGATCAGTCCCAATGCAAGCAAAACGAGCATGATCAGGAGTGTTTTCCAGTCGAACTGGTCACGTAGATACGATTCTATCATCGCAGTGCGTCCGTGTAGGTTGCTGGGTCCCCTGGAAAATCCGCGCTGGCGGTTGTAGTTTTCAACTCCTCATGCGGTTTGGACGGACGAGAATCCGACTTCAGAAAAGTCTCCATCACGCGTCTCGCGATTGGCGCTGCAACAGTTCCCCCGAAACCGGCGTTCTCGACGAGGACAGCCACGGCGATGCGGGGATTTTCAAACGGCGCGAACCCTACAAACCAAGCATGATCATCGCCGTGCGGGTTTTGGGCCGTCCCGGTTTTGCCGCCAACAGCAGTGCCAGGAAGCCGTGCGGCCCATCCTGTCCCACCTGGCGCGTTGACGACGCGAAACATTCCCTCACGAACGATCTCCCATGTGCGATCTGAAATCTTCAGCCGTCGTACCGAATGCTCAAACTGCTTGATCTGTTTTTTCT
>JAZGDX010000064.1:0-2760 GCA_036478305.1 Bacteroidota bacterium | reverse complement strand
GCAATTCTTCCTGGAGTAAACTGACCCTTCCTTTTGGATAGAGGATCACCACCTTGATATTATCGAATCCGCTGAAACTCTGTGCCACAGCGCTACCAGTGTCACCGGAGGTTGCCACGAGCAGCGTTGCTTTCTTTTCACGTTCCCTAAGGAAAAAGCCGAGAAGCTGAGCCAAACACTTCGCAGCGACATCCTTGAAGGCCAAACTTGGACCGTGGAAAAGTTCCAGAATGTGGTATGGTCCGACTTTCTTGATAGGAATAGGAAAATCGAGCGCGTTCGTCGAAGCAGCTCTGAGTGTCGCATCCTCGAGTTCCTCTCCGATCCACTTTCTCAGGACCTGATAGCCGACTTCGTGCAGAGAGGACTGTTTCAGACGCTCGATCTCCTCTAACGTAAACACTGAAATCGATTCGGGGTAATACAACCCGCCGTCAGGTGCAAGCCCCTGGAGGAGTGCTTGCTCGAAGTTGACTTTGGGAGATTTCTTATTGAGGCTGGAGAACAGCATCACGGGCGGGAGACGATGTTTAGCAACTCCTCAACGGTAAATTCCGGTTGTCGGACCCTATAATAGTCTAGGATGACATCTGCAAGCTCCTGGTGACGGTTCGTCCGAAACTCCAGGAGTTTTGGATAGCATCTTGCCAGAGCTTTTGCACCTGACTCCCCCTTCTTTTTCTGAAACAGGTCACCCCAGATCACCGGCTTTGGGTCCTGGAGGTACAGATCATACATTTTCTCTTGAACGGACGCTGGTGAATCGAGATAGACGATCATCGTCAGTGTACTCAGTTTGTCGATTATATTCTCCGAAGTATAGATCACGCTGCCGGTAGTGTCGATGACGACGTCCACATCAGAAGGCAATTCGTTCTCTATATGTTGAAATATCTCCCGCATCATTTCCGCTTCGAGGTAAAGGTACCGACGACTCCTCTGAGCATAGCGCTTTTCATAGGGCTGCCCCATCCATTCGCTTACGTCGTTAATTCCTCCCTTCAAGTCGTCTTGTACAAGCTCCGCTCGAAGTTTCTCTTCGATCATATCATCACAGCAAAACCGTCGAAATCCTCTTGCTTCCAGTTCTTTTGACCAGTGTGTTTTGCCAGAACCGGACATGCCAATCAGCGTAATCCTCATACCTCACTTATGAATTCGCAAGAACATATTGTTTCTTCACCAACAGTTCCGCAACCAAAATAGCTCCTCCTGCTGCTCCTCTCACAGTGTTGTGGACGAGTGTTATAAACTTCCAATCCGACAATGGATCTTCGCGAAGTCGCCCGCAGGTAATCCCCATACCGTCTTCCACATCCCGATCGAGCTTGGTTTGTGGTCGGTCTTCTTGCTCAAGATACGTTATGAACCTCTTTGGAGCAGAGGGTAGACCCAGTGATTCAAGTGGATCTGTGAACTTCAGTAGCGCGTCAAGGAATTCATTTCTTGAGGGTTTCTTTCCAAACTTCACCGCGACACTTGCCAGGTGCCCATCGGTCACGGGAACGCGAACGCAGGTTGCCGAAATTTTCGGATTATCTGATAGTTCAAGCCTACCATTCTTAATGGACCCGAGAATCTTCATCGGTTCCTTCTCCGTCTTCTCTTCCTCTCCTTTGATGAAGGGAATCACGTTGTCCATCATTTCCGGCCAGGTCTCAAACGTTTTCCCTGCGCCGGAGATTGCCTGCAGTGTTGTAACTGAAACCTGAATAGGCTCGAATTTCATCAATGCAGAGATCACTGGAAGGTACGATTGGAGGGAGCAGTTTGGCTTGACGACAAGCAATCCTTTGTTCCACCCCCGGAGCCTCCTCTGGACATCGATGAGTGACACATGATGTGCGTTGATCTCCGGCATGATCATCGGCACATCTTCCGTCCACCGATGTGCGGAGTTGTTCGAAACAACTGCAACTCCCTCCCCTGCGTATGCTACCTCAAGTTTCTTGATTCTTTCTTTGTCCATATCGAGTGCTGAGAATACGATGTCCACGTTTCGAGCGACCGTCGCAAGATCGTCTTCAGCCGTTTGCATGCGTACGTTGCCGACCGAGCTGGGAACAGGTTTATGTATTCTCCACCGCCTCTCCACTGCCTCCGCATAGGTTTTGCCAGCCGACTGCGGGGATGCAGCTATAGCGGTGACCGCAAACCAGGGATGATTCTCGAGAAGGCTGATGAACCGCTGACCGACCATGCCCGTGGCGCCCAAGATGCCTACTTTGAGTTTTTTCTTCATCGGATTCTAAACGGCAAGCTCAGTTCGCGGAAAAGAGACGAACTTTTTTCGATTCGTCGCCTCCGCGTGCTCTGAGCAGCACTATCTCCCAAAAAATGCCTTATGCATCACCTGGAGTGCTTTCACCTCATCCTTTCTGGCAACCACAACTGAAATATTCCTTTCCGAAGACCCTTGCGCTATCGCAATGACGTTGATGTTGCTGTTACCCAGCGCAGAGAACAGCGTTCCAGCAATTCCTGAGGTCTTCCGCATATTCTCACCGACGACTGCCACGACGGAGAGATCTCGTTCGACGATGACGGGTTCGATGAGCTTTTCCTTGATTTCCTGATTGAATTCTTCCTCGATTGCAGCTCTGGCAGTATCGATCTGGTGTGGGATGATGCCAAGACAAATCGTATGCTCGGATGAAGCTTGAGTAATGAGAATCACGTTGATAGTGTGCCGTGCCAACGCACTAAACAGCCTCATGGCCGTACCTGGCACTCCCACCATTCCACTTCCTTCAACCAAGA
>JAZGDX010000063.1:0-8229 GCA_036478305.1 Bacteroidota bacterium | reverse complement strand
ATCACTTCCGATTTGTGATGGCTATCTTTTTTCCACAAGCATAATGGCATGGCCATCCGGATCTCTCAGAAGCAAACCCTTGTGGAATCCTAGTTTTCCTTCTGGAACCGAGATTGCACCTGGGGATATGAATTTGGCATCGTGTGCGAGTAGAACACGGGCTGCGCCCTCAACGCCTCCTACCACGAGCAGTGTTTGCCAATGTGCAATATCGTTGGCCCGTAGGTCGCGGGGTGCCGGACGGCCATCCGTTGGAGCCAGATATTCCAAGAACTCAATTCCCGGGCCTGCTGCAGCCTTCAATCCGCTGATGCGCAACCGAGCTCCGAACACGTTGTTGAGATGTTCTTGCTCGATCCCGTAGTTTTCACTTTCACCCGCAACTCGCAGCCCCAACAAGTCGCGGTAAAACTTCAAGCTCTCTTCAGTGCTGGAGACTACAATCGCTGTATGATCAATTCCCAGAAAAAGCGTGCCCGAATCATTCTGCCATTTGGGATCTCCCTTGTCTCGCGGAAACCAAATAATTTCCAAAAAGTGTCCGTCCGGATCCCTGAAATAGAAAGCCCGAATACCAGCTGCACCTTCATTCCAATCTGGTATCCGTTGCGGCTCCGTTGATGCGTGTTGAACCTTGTTTCTACGCAGATGCTGGTACGCTTTGTCCATATCGCTTACAACAATTGCAATGTGCTGGAACCAATGGTCGTTGCTCCGCGTGTCGTGAGGGTAGGGTCTTCCCTTTGGAGTTAGGTATTCAGTCAATTCAACAAACTCATTACCTAGCTTCATTCGAACTACCCTCATCCGCAAGCCAAACACTCCCTGCAGGTGTTCATATTCTTCGCCCCAAACCTCAATGTCCGAAACTTTTTCGAATGAGAGCACATTTGAGTAAAACTCAACCGATCGGTCCAAATCCTCAACGGTCATACCGATAGCATCTACCGCTAAAACCTCAGTTCCTCTTTGTGTTGACAGCGGACGCGCTTCCTGTGCAAAACTCACAAATGCACACAGGACGCACAGAACAGGGAGCATCGGCCTTGACATCCTCGAAAGGTCCTTGATTTTCAGCATTTTCCCCTCATTGAAAATGAATGCACCCATCGCATTCACAATCGATATGATGTCAGAATTGAACCCTCTTGATCAATGAATCACGTGACTCTGCGAGTAACAGTCTTCCCACACTCTCGACAGGCATGGCATTCTTCCACGATACCACCAAAATCAGGGTCAATAGCGTTCGGATCCTCCAAGCCTGCCGCAAAATCAAGCTTGTCAGCGTGGTAGTTCATCTCTACCCCGCATTCTGAGCATTTCATTTTCTTGCGCTGTTCAGGCATATACAACCTCCATTCGTTGAACTTAGGCCAAGGAAACATTCTCTCTCCCGTTTCTCAGCACCTTCGCCATCCAGGTCAATTCCTTGAGGAATTTGTCCAGACGCCTGATATAGGCTTGTTCCAGCAACTTGCCGGAGCCGTCGAATGTTTTCTGCACAGTGGAGAAATTCCCGTCCCAAAAAATACAAACAAGTCCTAGCTCTCGTAGCACCGGCAGAAGATTTTCAATTACTCTGGTGCCGCCGAATGGGCCCGCTGAGACACCGCAAATGCCCACTGCTTTGTGAATGTATTCCTTCAGATTTGTATCAAGTAAATGCTTCAGCAGACCGGGGTAGCCATGGTTATACTCGGGGGCGACTAGAATCAGCGCATCTGCTCGATTGACTGTTCCGGAGAATTGGCTGTCTTTAATATCCTGCCCTGCATTGTCCGTTGCCAGCAAGACTTTCCGAACGTCTATCAATTCTGTTTCGACCCCGCCCCGTTTGGCTACTTCATCCACCATGAAGTTCGCAACATGTTCGCTCAGCCGTCCCTGGCGGGGAGTTCCTAGTATGACGGGAATGAATATGGGTCTGCTGTGATTCATCTTCCTCCTACCTCCCTTTTCTCACTTTTTTCTCTGTGGCTACCCACACTCTTGGGTTTGAGGGTTACACAACAACGCCTCTCGTACGAGCTCTCGGTTTTGCTTCTGCTTGCATCTTTTCAATAATGTGGTCTGCAACCCTTAGAGCATTTGCGATAATGGTGAGGCCCGGATTTACGGCTGTGCTTGAAACGAAGAAGCTCCCATCAACAACGTAAAGATTATCCACGTCGTGAGCTTTGCAATTCACATCAAGCACAGACGTCTTTGGGTCATTGCCGAACCGAACCGTCCCACACTGATGAGCCGTCCCAGCAATTGGAATTTTCTTACCAAGGTAGACAGAACACGGTAAAAGGTGATCTTCACATCCGATATGTGTGAGCATTGCTTTCAGCTTAGAAGTAAGTCGTTTATGTCCTTCTAGGTTATTTTCAGTGTAAGAGAGTGTGATCGCGCCCTTCTTGTTGATCGTTACCCGATTGTTGGGATCAGGAAGGTCTTCCGACGTCAGCCAGAAGTCAACGGAGTGCTTAGCCATTACGTCGAGCGCCATGACAGGGGTCAGCAACGGCGCATCGCCTTTCAACATTTCCGCATCAGATTTGCCAAGCATCTGAATGTGCCCAAGCGGGTACTCCCAATCATCCGAACGGAAGTAGAAATCATTCAGGGCGATGGTTTTTTGAAACCGAGTCGGATTGGGACGCTTAGAAATAGCTAGGAATGCCGAATTGTTGTGCGCCATATAATGGCGACCAACTACGTCAGAGCTGTTTGCCACTCCTTGTGGATGTTTGTCGTCAGCAGAGCGGAGAAGTAATGCCGCTGAATTGATGGCACCACACGATACAACCACAATGTCTGAAGAATACTCTGTGGTCACGCCATTGGTTACCACAGACACCTTCGTAATCTCGCGACCGTTTGCACTTGTCTCAAGTCGCTTCACGTAGGCATTCGTGAGGAGTGTAACATTGGGGTATTCCAGTGCAGGACGTATGCACACAACGTGCGAATCTGCCTTTGCATCGACCAGACACGGAAATCCATCGCACGTTGCGCATCTCACGCACTTACTTACCTCCATGTTCGCTTCATTAAGCATGATACCAAGGGGCAGTTGAAACGGCTTGTGTCCTATGCGTCGAAGATCGTCTGACAACTCCTGAATCCGCGGCTCATTACTTACTGGTGGATGCGGGTAAGGAGCGCTGGCCTTCGGTTCTGTCGGATCGACGCCCCGCTGCCCATGGACATGATAAAGTTGTTCCGCTTTTGTGTAGTAGGGCTCGATATCATCGTAACTGATAGGCCACGAGGGTGAGATGCCTCCATGATGCTTCACTTGAGTGAAATCATCTTTCCGGAAGCGCAGCAGTGCAGCCCCGTACACTTTCGTATTCCCACCAACGTAATAATGAATGCCTGGATGAAATTCCTTCCCCTTCTTGTCGTACCATGTCTCATGTGCCTTGTACTTCGCATCAGTGAAGACGAGCTTGGTGTCCCAGTTGTCCTTCTCTCGTGGCAAGTAATCCCCCCGTTCCAGGATTAGAATCTTCTTGCCTGTGGGCGCCAAGGCATACGCCATGGTTCCGCCGCCAGCTCCTGTGCCAATAATGATGACGTCAAAATGCATATCGCTAGGCATGACTATCTCCTGCTGTCAGTCGCTGTGTTCTTGGTGAAGTCTCACATACCGTCGAACCTCTTCTTCGCTGCGTGGCCAGTGTGGTACATCGAACAGAGCCTGCCGTTCCTCCAGTTCAAAACTCTCTCCTGGTCTCAGCCGGGAGATCGGGCCGTGGATTTCCATCTCGAAGTATGAATATCGATCAGAATTGTACACCTCGGCGATGCATCCATGTCCGTAGGGTTGCCCCTTGAATGCTGGCACCTCCTTACGGTAGCCGACGAGACCGAGTCCGGGTACTTCGAGTACCCCGAGCATCCACCCTTCCTCCGCATCGACACCAAACTTATACGCCCGTGGTTGGCCACAAGTAATGACCGCGATGCCTTCAAGTTCACCTACAACTTCGTTGCGCATCTGAACTGATTCGCCTTCCTCGGCAAACGTCCTAACACCTTTGGGGTAGAGCGAAGACTCACGTCTAGGCAAATAGACCTTCCCAGATTTGAGCACCATGCTCACATCCCACACGCCCCACTCGATTACCTCGGTAGAGGCATTGAGCATGCGATGAGTGACGATCCATTCATCTATCCCACCCTGCATCGTCACCGTCCTGGTGATTTGAACACCGGTCTCTCGGCAAACTTGACTTGTCATTCGAACCCTTAAGACATCCGATTCATCTTGATCGACGTGGATGTCAAAGGGCCCGCTATCCAGATCCAGAAATGGCACCCCATCGGTCCATCTTGTCTGAGGCGCCAACCACGTCTTGTCACCGCCCCAAAGCAGAAATCCCATCTCCTGCTTCTTGGCACGCACATCCTGAACTCCTCTGAGATCCACCACTTGGCCCTCAAGATTTGGATCAGTAAAGGAGAGGTTATGACCTAGCCACTCCATACCCATAATGCGTCCCCCCACCTGGGGAACGAGCACAAGTTCCAAGAGACCTCGTCGTAGATGCCAAGAATCCCACCCCTTATACCTTCCTTGTGTGATCGAAACGTGTTTACTATCACCCATGCTAGTCCCGCTCACCCAAGGCTCTATCGAGATTGAAAGCAGAGCTAATCAAGGCCAGGTGTGTGAATGCTTGAGGGAAATTCCCCAGCGCCTCGCCACTGCGACCGGTTTCCTCAGCATAGAGCCCCAGATGATTTGCATAGCCCAACATTTGCTCGAACATTAGGCGCGCCTGTTCAAGCTTCTTGGGGTCACCTCTTCCCGCGCGCGTCAGCGCTTCTACGAGCCAGAAGGTACAGATATTGAAGGTTCCTTCTTCACCTGCGAGACCATCGGCGGTTTGTTCAGCATTGTACCGGTAGACCAGACTGTTGGATACAAGTCCACCTTTCTCGGGCGATTGATTCGTCGCATCGAGGGTCTTTAGCATTCTGGGGTCCGTTGGAGAGAGAAAAAACACGAGCGGCATCATCAAATTTGAAGCATCCAGCGACTCACTTCCGTAATGCTGCACAAATGCCTGACGTTTTGAACTCCACCCCCGAGCCATAATTTCCTCGTAAATTTTGTCGCGCACTTTTAGCCACCGGTCTCTATCAGCAGGGAACGATCGTTTGTCAGCCAGACGGAGACCTCGATCTACTGCGACCCAACACATCAGCCTTGAGTAAACGAAATGCTGTTGCCCACCGCGAACCTCCCAAATGCCCTCGTCTTTCTTCTGCCAGTTGTCGCACACCCAGTTGATTAGCCGCCTCAAGTGAGTCCAAAGATCGTACGAGATAGGGCTCCCATACTTGTTGTAAAGGTATACCGAGTCCATCAGCTCGCCGTAAATGTCTAACTGAAGCTGGTTGTATGCGCCGTTGCCGACCCGAACCGGCCGTGAGCCCTTGTAGCCTTCTAAGTGATCAAGGGTTTCTTCAGTTAGTTCATGGCGTCCGTCAATTCCGTACATGATTTGCAGCGACCCGTCTGGATTCAGCTCGTGGCAGCGCGCCTCCAGCCAATGCATGAATTCAGCCGCCGCTTCGGTAAACCCAATGCGCATCAGCCCATAAATGGTGAAGGCTGCATCGCGTATCCATGTGTAACGATAGTCCCAGTTGCGCTCTCCGCCGACTCCCTCCGGGAGACTACACGTAGGCGCCGCGACAATGGCCCCCGTTGCCTCATAGGTAAGTAGTTTTAGCACGAGGGCTGACCGATGGACTGTTTCACGCCAGCGACCTTTATAGGTACATTTGGATATCCATCGGCGCCAATAGTCTACAGTCATCCTGAACTGTTCCTCAGCTTCTTCCTCGGAAAGTAGTGCACCAGGAGCGGATCCGGATTCAATTTGTTTAAGGACAAAAACCGCTCTCTGTCCTTCCTGCAACCTGAAGTCTGCGGTTACTCCGTTTCCTCTTAGTTTCAGAGGGATTCGAGTTGACAATCCTAGGCTGAGAGAACGCGAATTGAAAGACGCTCCCCCCGAACTGATCTCTGTCTTGTGCTCATCACGGGCATAATTGAATTCCGGCTGACATTCTATCCGGAACGGCATTGCTCCGCGAAGTACGTTCACCCGTCGAACCAACGTATGGTATCCAAATTTTCGTGCAGCTGCTCCTACTGGCATATAATCAACTATCTCAGCCACGCCATCGGGCGATAGGAAGCGAGTGATCAAGACGTTCGTTTCCGGCCAGTAAAACTGCTTGTACGTAATGCCCTCGCAGGTAGGAGCTATCTTGAACCGTCCCCCTTTTTTGTCGTCGAGAATAGCTGCAAACACACTGGGGGAATCGAAGTGTGGGAAACAATACCAATCGATTGATCCGTTCGTTCCCACCAATGCTGCTGTATGCATGTCACCGATGATCCCATAATTTTCAATTGGCTGATATGCCATGAAGTAGGCCTCCTTAAATGAGCAAACTAGCGTCCTGAAACAGAGTCTTCAATTCGAGTGAGCTACCTATTGATAAAGAATTATGATGATCTGAGACCGGCGATAGCGGCGCTGTTGCAAAGTTAGCACCAAAGCGGCGGCACCAAATCGTAACTGAGCGATACATGGTCAGGTCAATATCTCCAGGGAGATCGTAGTTCTGATTTCCGATGTTGCCCTTGAGCGCAGCCAAGTGAAGAATGCCGGCTTTTTCGACCGTCTCATTATCGTCGGCGTCGTCTGCAGCAACCAAATACATGTGGACATCGGGGCCGATTGAAGTTTCAAAATCGGTAAAACGGAGGATTTTCGTGCCGTCTGGGAGTCGGTAGATAGTTGCAACGCCCTTGGTTTCGTGGGCCACGCCGTGGAAGCTGCCCACAGATAACTCTACCAGTGATGTGGACAAAGAGCTCGTTTGGCTGGGATCAACTCCCGGGACTTCTTCATTGACGGTTGTACTGAGCAAGATCAGCTCCGGACGGAACAGATACCAAACGACTAATACGCAATCAGCCCCAGGGCAATGATAAGCGTTCGTTTGTTCATGTACAGCCTTTAGAAATACTTCTTGTAGCTGGTGGATTGTAGGATTAACATGAATTTGCACTACCCATTTATGGCTGATGACGAAAAGTGTCATTACTGCACCATTGAGTGTCACATGTTTTCGCCGCAATGAATGCAGCGCTTGTCGTTTTGATGATGGAGCTTCGCACAAGAGATCCATTGTGCACCTCTGCGCCACAGGTACACCTGCGCTGCTGCCAACATGCCAAGTACCGGGGCAGTGAAATACAGCCATAATGAGGTCCAGAGCTGAGCAGAAACAGCAGAGCCAAAAGTACGCGCAGGGTTAATACTCATACCTGAGAGAGGTGCTTCGAAGGTGATATATGTTGCAAGAAGAATACCCGCGAAGAGTCCTGTGTACCGCGCCAGGCGCTTAGTGTTTATGGCTACGAGAATTACAACCATGAGAATGAACGCTATAATAAACTCGGCAGCGAAGGCCAAGGCTACTCCCGCTGCACCCGGCACCGTGGCTACATAATTCACAGAAGGATGTGCAATTGCACTTCCAAGAACAACGCTCGCAACCAGAACCCCACCAACACCGCCAGCAAACTGTGCGACGACATAAAAGAGTGCATCCCATCCTTTTACTTTCCCAAGTCGGAAGAATGATAGAGTCACCGAAGGATTAATGTGTGCCCCTGACTGCTTGCCCCACGGTGAATAAATGATGCCGATTGCCGTCAATCCCATAAGAACACCCATGATAAGGCGGCGTAGGAACGGATCTGAAATAGACTGATGGAGAAGCGAGTTCGGATATTCGAGGAAGGTGCCCAATACCGCTGCAGAGATCATGAAGATTCCCAGCCCTGCAGCTTCCATGAGATACTCTGGCCAGTGATGCTTCAGGGCAATGAACATGCGATTATGAATTTCAACTCCATAGACCTAACAATACCTAATCCCCAGGTCCTAATTGAGCGAAAATTAATGCACAATTCCCCCCCTCGTCGCGCTCACAATCTGCTTGGCAGTACTACGCAGCAATCCGAGGTCACGTTGGCAAACCAAATAAAGATGCGCAACAAGCTTGCCTTCTGCCTCCGTGCAAGCATGATACAGCTTGACCAGCTAAGCTAAGCGCCCAAGTTTTTGGAAACTGAAGGGTGCACCCCCTCTCAACCAGTCACGACTCATAGCGCCCCTTCCAAGGCTGTCGTCGGGATCA
>JAZGDX010000062.1:0-6733 GCA_036478305.1 Bacteroidota bacterium | reverse complement strand
CCGCAAAGATCCTCAAACCCGTGGACCACATCTTCAGGCGCGAGGCGACGGTCGGGTCGTTCGGATCAACGATGCTGAGTGCCCGCTGGGTCAATGGTTCCGGGGCCAGGAGGAAAAACGCGACAATGAGGGCAACAAGTCCAGCCAGAACCCAGCGAGTCCTCACGAGACCGATGACCGTCAATCCTGCAAGAAATCCGAGCCACGCGCTCCTCGTGTACGTCAGCAATAAGGCAACGAAGATCGGAACGGCGGCAAGTGCTACCCAGAATTTCGTCCTGTTTGGCGTCTCACCATGCAGCAAAAAAGGGATCAGCAGCAGCAGGAGAATCATCTTGATGCCGCCGGTGGTCATGTAATGCTGAAATACGTGTAACCGTTGCTGTTGAAACACGAGATGCAAAGCGATTTCCAAGAGGGAAAGGACCGCCCCGAAGATGACAACTGAGCCAATCAAGATTCTGACCTGGTTCACGTTGCGTACATTGCCTGCCGCCAGATACACCAACACAACCAGGAACAGTCTTTTCATGTTCACGAACGACTCCTGTGGAAATACAGCAAACACGGTTGACAGGAGCTCTGCGGCGACATATGCAAGAAAAAAATAATCGAGCGGAGTGCGCTGAACCCGGAAGGATCCTTCCGACCACATCTTGGCCACCCATGCGGTCACCGCGAGCACGAAGGCAATCGAGGATGCCGCTACGGATACCATGACGGACGCAAACTGCACCGCCAAAAAGAAAAAGATTGCATTGTCGATACCATGCAATCTCTTCCGAACCAGTACGCCTAGTCCAAGATCCATGAACAAGAGGACTCAAGCATTAAATTGCAGTTCGTACAGCCTATGGTAGACCCCCCTCTTCTCTTTAAGAAGATCCTTATGCGTGCCCGTCTGCACGATTTCCCCTCCGTCAAGCACGATGATCCGATCGGCGTTGCGAATGGTCGATAGCCGGTGCGCTATCACAAAACAGGTCCTGCATTGCATCAAATGCTCGATCGCCTCCTGGACGAGCGCCTCTGATTCGGAGTCGAGCGCAGACGTTGCCTCATCGAATATCATGATCGGAGGATTTTTCAAGATAGCTCGGGCAATGGAAAGACGCTGGCGTTGTCCTCCCGAAAGCATGATGCCCCGTTCTCCGATCATTGTGTCGTACCCTCTCGGGAGTGCGATGATGAACTCATGTGCACAGGCGGCCTTTGACGCCCTCACGATATTCTCGAACGGGCTGTCAACCAGTCCATACGCGATGTTGTTCCGGACCGTGTCGTTGAACAAAACCGTCTCCTGGCTCACGATCCCGATCTTTGAGCGCAAGGATTCAATCGTGAAGTCCCGACTGTCGACCCCATCGATGAGGATTTTACCCTCAACCGGATCGTAGAAACGGGCGATAAGGTCTACCAACGTCGTCTTTCCCCCGCCGCTCGGACCGACCACGGCGAGCACTTCACCCTTCTTCACCACGAGTGATAAGTTCTTGAGTACCGCCCGCCCATCAGACTGTGCCGCATCCCGAGTCTCTTCATACGCAAAGGTAACATTCCGGAACTCGATTTTCTCCCGCAGCTCCTCCAACTCCACGGCTCCTGGTTTCTCTCTGATATTCGGCTGCATATCCAAGATGTCGAAGATGCGACTTCCCGCAGCGGCCGATTCGTGCAGCCGGTTGCTCACGCTGCTGAGCTCTTTCAGCGGATGCATCGTTTGGAGAATGGCAAAGAGGAGTCCGAGAAACTCGGAAGCTTTTAGAGTGTGGTCAACGAGGATTTGCTTACCGCCATACCATATGATCACGACTGCAGCAAGCACCCCGAGGGACTCTGTAAGCGGAGGACCCATGTTGCGGATACGTGTGATCTTCAGGACATACTCGAAGTACTTCTTTGTCTGCTTGGCAAATTTCCTGGTCTCGAATTTCTCCATTCCAAACGCCTTCACGACCTTCACGCCGGTGATTGTTTCCTGGAGAGCCGATGTCATGTCCGCCATCTTCGATTGGATGTTGCTGCTTTCCTTGTGGATTCGGATGCCGATGCGGGCCGTTACCTGGAGTGCCAGAGGAAGGATGAGGATCGAAATAAGAGTGAGCTTCCAGCTGATGGACACCGCGATACCGAGAAACACCAGAACCAGCAGCGGTTCGCGCAGCAAATTGAGAAAACTTGCGGATATGGAGTGCTGAATGACGTTGACATCATTCGTCACCCGAGAAATGAGGTTACCAGCTCTCTCGTGCGTGAAGAATCCGAGCGAAAGTTTATGAATATGCCGAAAAAGCGCGTTCCGCACGTCCCTCATGACACCCTGCTCGACGTAGGCGAGTGAGTACGCCTGTATGAAGCCAAAAATGTTCTTCAAGAAGAAAGCCGCCAGCACGATCAGACAGATTCGGAACAGCGCGTCGAGCTTCTCTCCCGCGAAGACAAACGAATTGAAGGAGTCAGACACGGATTCCTTCAAGTTCTCAATCCAACCCGGAAGCTGGGGATCCGGTGCTGATCCGGTTACTTCCACTAGGGCATTCTGGTCGAACAGGGTATCGAGCAATGGGATAACGAGATAAATCGAAATACCGCTGAACAGAGAAAAGAATACGGTGCAGACGATCGAGACGGACAGATGCCTCCAATAGGGCCGAACAAATTGCAGTATTCGAAGATAAATCTGTATCATGTCAGATAACCAGATTCACCAACTTATTCTTTACAACTATGGTCTTCTTGATTTTTTTCCCGTCGAGGTGCCGCCTGATTTTTTCGCTCGAATGGGCATACTGCTCCAGTTCCTCCTCGCTCAAGTCGACCGGCACGTTGACGCGGTCACGAATTTTCCCGTTGATTTGCAGCACTACAATAACCTCCTCGCGCTTGATCTTGCTCTCGTCGTACGAAGGCCACGAGGCACGGAAAATACTCCCCCGATGGCCCACCCTTTCCCACATCTCCTCAGCGAGATGCGGAGCGAGGGGTGCCAGCAGCAGGGCGAGCGATTCAAATTGCTCCTTGTACAGGGTTTTCTCTTTTTTCAGGACATTCACATACTCCATCAGTCGTGCTATCGCTGTGTTGTACTTGAGCGCCTCGATGTCATCGGTGACCCGCTTCACTGTCTCATGCTGAAGGCTGATGAGCTGCTCGTCCGCAGAGGACCCGGATTGCGGCTTCCGCTCCACGAGATCATACACTCGTTCGAGAAACCGAGAAACGCCAATGAGACCAGTGTCGAGGAAATCTCCGCCCTCCTGGTACGGTCCGAGGAACATCAAGTACATCCGAAATGCATCAGCACCGAATTGATCGATGTATTCGTCCGGATTGACGATATTCCCCTTGGACTTACTCATCTTTGCGCCCTCACTGATGATAAGTCCATGCGCGCGGAACTTCTTGAAGGGCTCTTCGAAATGAAGATGACCCATATCGTGCAGCGCCATACAGAGAAAGCGGGTATACATCAGATGCAGCACAGCGTGCTCGTTTCCGCCGATGTACATGTCTACGGGGAGCCATTTCTTCGACTTCTCCGGATCCATGGCTCGGTCGTCATGGTCAGTTGACGGATAGCGGAGGAAATACCACGCGGAATCGAGAAAGTTATCATTCACATCTGTCTCCCTGCGCGCCTTTCCTCCACACTTCGGACAGGTTGTATTCATCCATGAGTCGATACGCGCCAGCGGCGACTTTCCGCTATCGTCGGGCATGAAATTGTCGATCTCAGGAAGGAGAACCGGCAGATCCTCTTCGGGCACAGGAACGATGCCGCATCTCTCACAGTACAGCATCGGAATGGGGGGACCCCAGTAGCGCTGGCGTGAGATGCACCAATCACGGAGTCGATAATTGACCGTCTTTACAGCGTCTGCCTTCTCCTTCAGCCAGTCTCGTATCGCGTCTCGAGCCTTTTCGGAAGTCATACCGTTGAATTGCCCGGAGTTCATCAAAATCCCTTCTCGACCGAAGGTCTTCTCCCCTGTCTCTCGTTCCTCCGGAAGCGGCTCGTGGATTTCCTTGATTAGGAGCCCATATTTCTGCGCAAATTCATAATCACGCTCGTCGTTCGCAGGGACGGCCATGATGGCTCCTGTCCCGTAATCCATCAGGACATAGTCGGCAACCCAGATCGGAATGCTTTCCTCCGTGGTGGGATTCAGAGCATACGCCCCAATAAAGACACCACTTTTCTCGCGTCCGGCCGCGATGCGTTCCAAACCGTCTATCTGCTTCGCATTCTGAACGTACGCCTGCACTGACTTCCGCTCTGCATCAGTCGTCAGTTTGCCAACGAGCGGATGTTCAGGCGAAAGCACCATATAAGTTGCGCCAAAGAGCGTGTCCATCCGCGTCGTAAAAATCCGAATTTTCACCTGCTGGCCGATCAGCGGGAAGTCCACCTCGGCACCTTCCGAACGGCCGATCCACACCTGCTGAGCGCGTTTTGTCGTTTCTGACCAGTCGATCCACCTCAGGTTGTTATGCAGTCGCTCCGCGTAATCCGTGATCTTGAAAAACCACTGCTCCAGTTCCTTCTTTAATACCTGGACACCCGGATGGCGTTCACACTCACCGTCGATGACTTGCTCATCTGCCAGGACAGTCTTGCATTCCGGGCACCAATTCACAAGCCCCATGGCTCGATAGGCCAATCCGGCCTTGTACATCTGAAGGAAGATCCACTGCGTCCACCTGTAATACTCCGGGTCCGTCGTGTTGACGCTGTGATTCCAGTCGAGCATTAGCCCGATCTCTTTCAACTGGCGAGTAAAGTTTCGAACATTCTGCGGTATAAGTTCGTTCGGATGCCGGCGAACCCGTATGGCATAGTTTTCACTATGGATTCCGAACGCATCAAAGCCGATCGGTTCAAACACGTCATAACCCTGGAGCCGCTTCGTTCGTCCGAAGATATCGGAACCCGTAAACGCGAAAACGTTTCCCACGTGAAGTCCCTCTGCGGAGGGATAGGGGAACATCATCAGATTGTAAAAAGGTTTAGCAGAGTCCCTGAGGTCAGAGAGATTCGTCGTATGTTCGTCCCAGTATCGCTGCCACTTCTGTTCGATTTCTTTGAATGGATATCGCATCTGCGGCCATCAATTGTTTGCTGTCGTGTTCCTGTTCAAGCTACCTTCTGTTGTCGTCCAACCTTTCCCCGCTGTTGAAAATAAATCATCGCCGTTGCGATGCTCCCGAGACGCATTCGTTCCTTCAACTCTTCGACTGTCACGCCGCTTTCGACCATAATGACAGCCGCGGTATGGCACAGCGAGTGCGGAGTAAGCCTGCGCACACGGCCACGTTTGATCCCCGCAGTATTCAGGTACTCGTTGATACGCTCGCGGATACCCCGGGTCGACAGCCGCTCACCCCTCGTCCTGTTCCCCGCACTCAGGAAGAGTGGCTGATCACCGTCGAGCTGTGAGCTGCCTTCCGAACGTCGCAACGACAGATATTCGTCGATGACAGCCTTCACGTCTTGCGGGATTACCACCAGTCCGTCTTTGATATCCTTACCCTTTCCCTGAACCATAATCACAGCCTTGCCGTCAACATCTCTGATATCCCCGACGTCCGCCCGAATCACCTCGATCTCGGACAATCCACATCCAAGCATCATCCTGATAATCGTGTAGTCACGGGCACCTATTTCCGTGGACCGGTCAATTGCACCGAGGAGAGCATCAACGTCACGGTAGGTGAGGATATCTCTGGAATGTGAAGATGGACGGCGATTTCCCCCGACTTCCCTCGCCGGATTCTTCTCGAGTACCTTGATGTCGACAAGATACTGGCAGAACCGACGGAGCGCCGTCATATACGTCGAGACAGAGACCTGGGACAGTTTCCTGTTCTTGGTAAGATATTTCTTATATCGTTCGACATCGTTTACCAAGAACCTGAATTTCTTGTCAGTGGCAAACCACCGAAGAAACCCTCGAAGCGCACGCTCGTAGGTCCCTTTTGTCTCGGGGCGTTTTTTCCGCAGCTCGTGACAGAAAGCGTTGAAGTAATCCATCAAGGCCCTGAGAGACACTCGGATTGGTTTTTCTGTCGACTTCTGCACGGTAGGGTTCGCAGACAGGTGCGGCCGATTTATCAATAACAGAATTTAAACATTTCCTCAGGGATTGTCAACCGCACGAGAATCAGTTCCACATCAGCAACGCGGTAGCCACCTTCGGAGGGAATACTGGGAAGGGGAGGTTCTTTCAACACACGCCTCTGTTCATCGCAATGCCTTCAGGATCACCATCGTCATGTCATCCGACTGCGGTGCGCCCTTGGTAAACTCCCGAATCTCTGCCTGAATGTTCTCCATCATATCCTTCGGCAGGTCATCCCTGCGCTCCCGCAACAATCGCTCAAGTCGTTCGTCAGTGAAGTCTGTTCCTTCAACGTTCATCGCTTCCGTGATTCCATCAGTATACATCACAACCGTGTCACCCGACTGGAGTTGTACCTGACCCTCCTCGTACGGAGTGGAAGTCTCCATGACTCCCAGGATCATTCCGCCGATGGCGAGCTTTTCCATAGAGCCATCACACCGGAGGAGATACGGCGGATTGTGTCCTGCATTGACGAACTGCAGCACGCGAGTTTCGGAATCCAGGAGGCCCCAGAACATCGTGATGAATTTATCCGCACCTGTGTTGCCGAAGATCTGATCGTTCACGCGCTTCGTGAGCTCCGAGAGTGAGAAGCCAAGCGGAACAAGAGC
>JAZGDX010000061.1:0-6513 GCA_036478305.1 Bacteroidota bacterium | reverse complement strand
TACCCCGAAGCACCGAATCAAACCCTGTTCTCAGCGCTACGACCGCGAACCGATCTCGACGCAGCGTATCGAGGCTGACGTTGAGTTGCTGCACGCCAGAGTTCCTCAGCGATTTTGCCATCTCGACCAGGCGAACTCCATTCGTCGAAAGACCGAGCGCTTGCACACCGGCAATCCCAGCCAATCGCGAGCACAATTCCTCCACGCCTTTGCGGACAAGCGGCTCGCCGCCGGTTAGGCGAATCTTCTTGATCCCGAGGTTGACGAAGATCTCCGCAAGCCGGACAATTTCGTCGAAGGTCAGCAACTCGCTTTTCGGATTCAGATCAACCCCCCCCGGCGGCATGCAATACCGACAGCGGAGATTACATCGATCCGTGATCGAGATGCGGAGATAGTCATGAGTCCGCCCAAAATTGTCAACCAGACGATTCATGTCGGCCGTTGGGTTAATCTAACACTTTGAGTTTGACAGTTTTCTCATAGTAGTTACCTCGCAACCCCCGCGCCAGGGACTTGAACACGACCTGAAGTTTGACCTCCCCGTCCACAGCCGGCGCTGTAGGCATAATTGTCATCGTAATAGATGCGAGGTGATCTCCTTCATAGCCGTCGAATCGCTCTTTCAGCCGTTTACCGCAAAATGGTCGATTTACCCGCCAACCAGACGCGAACTTCAAACTAGCCTCTGGAGCGTCAGCTAGTTCCTTCGGGTCTACGTAGAGCCAACCAACCATGTCCGGAGGATATTTCTCCGTCGGTTTCACACCGAAAACCGAGAGCACGCGACGCTCGGTATTCCTCTTGATCTCGATGAGAAAGGACCCATCATTTTGCCTGAACGATTTTCTCGTAACAGGATCCACAATATCGATGATGATCTTGCTCTCGTCCACCCACCGGTCCCGATCAGCGTGGCAGGAAGCACATGATTTCTGACGGCCCTCAAGGGGACTACCTGGCCAGCACCATGCGTTACTGGCGAACGTTGCTATTGTAAGGACGATAGCAAGTCCACTTGACCGACCGCATAAATTTTTGAGAGTCTCCATTGAAGCCCCCATTTAATGTCGAAAAAAGTTTGGCTTGTCCCGCATTCGATGACTCGGTGTTCGGTTTTCAAGAATAAGAATCCCCATCTGGGCCCTTGGCATAAGAATCCTCCTCCGCCAACATTCGGATGATGCGATTTTCCATTACTGGTAGCATGGTTTCTTGCCTCCTTAATTATCTAAATCTATAATAAACTGTTACACGGGGAATGAAGTCTGGGTCGGGTTCTATTCCACCTGCATCTTCGCCGTATAACACAATCTCTACATTCGGTATGATATAGACATTCTTGCCGGGGGAGTAAGTGAACCCTGCAATAATGAGATTAGAGGACTCTGCCGTGTTATCAAATGGAATGTAAGAGATCCCTAAAGGTGCTGGATCGAACATGTGGTCAAACCGTGCAAATGCCTCCGTCCTTTCCGTGAGTTGAACAGCTGCGAATACCGAGGCAATCTCCAGATTTTCGTCATCTAGATTGGGTGCTGATCGTGCTTGATGAGCGAACTGGACACCTACCCGCATCTTTTCGGTCTTATAGGCGGCAAAACCTTGTACCATATATCGAGTAGGATCACCTCGATCCTCCCAATCTCCATAAACTTCTAAAGTAGTAAAAGGAGTTGGATGGAAACCCAGAGAGAGAAAGATTTTCTTACCTTTGTTTGTTTCCGATCTTGTGCCAGCTCCATTCGCGAACATCAGATGATACTTTACACGCTTATCATGATCCAAACTACCTTTGAGAGCAATGCCGAGATCTCGTGAGCTCCCGTACTTCTGCAGATCCAGTGCCGTCTTCTCCACTGGACGGAAACCCCAGACCCTTTCGACAACATCCCACGTTGGTGTGGGTGAGAGTCCAACCAGTAACTGATGACTTGATAATTTCCATTTGAGATACGCGTCCTTGACAAAAGGCTCTATCTTGGATGATGTCGCAAAATCGCCGGGGCTATTCATTTCGAATCGTAACCGAATGGAAAAATCCTCGCTTACACCTCGGTCATAGGTGAGATATATACGCCGAAACCAAAAGCCGTTTTGATTTTCTGATGCTGCGTTATGATTCCCTGCAACCCAGTAGTAATCACCGAACATGAGGCCACCAAATTTACCCGCAGGTTTCTCCTGCGCAGAGAGAGGAAATAGAAAGAGGATCGTCGCAACCGCTGCGACAGCGCATTGAGGAACGTTCACTGGCTATCTCTTTGTCTCAGTTGATTGAAGATTATCAGTTGGTTTTTGGTTGTTTGCTTTGTGCCTCCTAACTGGCGCCGAAATTGTGCCATTGTTCTACCGATACTTCCAACCACATCACCGATATGGTTTGCACCAAACAGAATCATGATGTCCAGCATCAGGTCCGAAATGCCTTCAGACAAGAAATCCCATCCCGGGGCAAAGGATGGGGTTTTCGGATCAGGAGTTGATGAGAAACTCCAAGCTGACCTGGCGCGTATCTCACCAATTCCAGTCGATTATCTCCTTTCCAAAGCCGGGAGGCTCGGCCGTTTCCAGCCGAGCCGTTCTCCCACGGCCATCCGCGGGAGGAGTCCTTAGACTCATCGATCCATGAACCATCTCCTACACCGTGGAACGTAGGTTCATGAACTCGGAGAACCAGTTATTTCAAGGGACAATTCTCGCTGATCGTTTTCTTACAGCAGTCATTTCTTCGCTATACTATTAAAGTTCGCAGTACTCCAAGCAACGATCGCAGATACCTTGATCGGGACACCATTCTGGGAATTCCTCTCGAATCCGATTCACCATGGCGGAATCCGATTTCTCGTCGAGACGTACAGCGTGATACATCCTGCATTGACATATTGGGCACGAATTTCCCGTTGCCAGTCCGCCGTCTCGATCGGGACTCAGTCCCGATGATGCTCCAACCCATTCCGTGAGTTCCGAAAGGTCGCGAGCAAAACCGACTAGCTGCCGATAGGTCAAGGTGCTACTCGACCAAAGCTTTTCAAGAATTTTCTTGCGGTGAACTATGGGAACTCGTTTAAAGAGTCGATCGAATTCTTGTTCACACTCGCCAATAAGAAGAAAAGGAGTTTCACCTTGATGCTCGAGCCTTCCATCAACATAGATTCGCCATAGTAGAGAGAAGCGCTGACGAACGATTTCTTCCTCGCTCGGTGAGTTTCCTAGTTTTTTCCTTTCATAGAGAAAGGCAGGGTCCAGCATATCGGCCACATGCAACAATTCATTGAGCAAATACCGACGACGGATGTTCCAATCGACGAGGGTCTCCGGACAGATCGAAATCAGCATTTGCTCGTCGCAGTGGTCAAGAAGATCGGCAGTCTCGTCGGCCTTTTGAGTTGCCACAGAAACCACGATGTTGCTGACATACTCAGTAAGGATCGGAAATTTCCGCACTTCTTCGTCCAAGCGTCCAGGGATTCCTAGACGACGAAAAAAAGACCAATCCAATTTCTCAAATTCCTGCTGGCGTTCCGAAACATCATATTCCTCGTAGATAAAATCGGCTTTCCTATGGTAGAGCTTTTTCAAATCAGTCTGTCGTTGTAACTGCAGTTGTACGGTTGTCTCTATCAGCTTAACACTGAAAAGAAATCGATCCCACCTCCAACCAAGGCTTTCTTTCCTAACGGTGAAGCGGTTGAGATATGGCTGTTTGGTTGACATAGCGCTATTTCAGCTCTAGCTTGAACCAGTTGGTCACTGATTTTTGTCCGTCCCGGTCTCCCGCTTGCCCATCCCAAATTGCAAAGGCGATGTTGACCTGCTCCACCTTCCGGAATTGAATGTCATCTGAATCGGTGGATGAAAGGTCGCGGACAAAGCAAACGTGCCATTTGCCGTCTTTCCAGACACCTTTTCCCTGAACGTTCTGACCCTGCTTCGGCTGCGGTTCTATAGTCCCGAATCCTTCTGCGTTCATGTCTTCAATCGGGGTTTCCTTCTGCGGATCCGAAAGGTAGTTGCCACTTCCCCATCCGGCCAAGAAGGTCGGATCTTGAAGGAGAGTCGGCGTGAGTGCCTCGTCCGGCTTGAGTGGGTCCTTCGAGGTTCTCGCAAAGGGGTAATGTCGCCGCTCAAATGGATAACCATCGACCGCCATAGCAGCATACTCATCTTCCACGTCGCGGTAGGAGATCAAATCGAGCTGTTTGTCGAATTTCCATAGCCAAATATTCACCGGTTTGTTTTCTTCACCCATGGCAAAGGAAGGTGAGCCCTCAGTAAGGTCAAACTGGAGAGCGGCTCCGTCGGCAAAACTCGTATTCCCGATCACGTTCGCATTCACGGTCAAGTCCTCCCACTGGACCTTGATGCCGATCTTGTCCCCGTTATGAAGTGATCGGACATTCACCATTTGCACTGATTCAGGCCGCTGCCACAAGAGCATCATTGGAATATCCACCGCATTCGCAAAGTTCCACTGCGTCGACAGGGGGTCGATTTCGATTTCGCCGCTAATCTTTCGCGAGATGATCGTTCCGCCTTTCGGTTGTTCCTTCACGTGACCCCCAGAGAGTGACATGACATAGTCGACCAGCACCCACCGTTGTTCTTCTTCCATAGAGTATTCGTACGATGGCATGGGGGATCCGTCCATACCGGTGACAAACCGCAAGTAGACACCTTCCGGCTCGCCACCTCCTTTGAAGATACCTCGGGTGAAATCGTTGGCACGAATCGGGAAGCCGTCATCGTCCGTCAGGGTCGCTGAAGCTGGTCCATCGCCGCGCCCCGTGGCACCATGGCATTCCCCACACTGCAACAGCTTGTACAATTCTTGTCCAGTTGTGGCGACCCGCGGAGGATATTGGATGGGCCGTGTCGCTGTGTACACACTATCGGGTGGCTCGACGATGTTCGCCAACTTCATGATGAAAGCTACAAGGTCAGCTCGATTCTGTGACGGCAGATACTCAAAACCTGGCATTGCGGAGCCGGGCATCCCGCGGCTAATCGTTTGGAAGAGGTCTTCGGCAGTCGGCGGATTACCAGTCGGAGTGGAGCGGATCTTGAATACACCGGTGGTCAAATTCCGCGGTCTTGGGAAAAGCAAATACGAAGCTCGACCATCTCCCTCCCCCTTTCCGCCGTGACAGCCAGCGCACTCTTTTGCATACATTTTTTCTCCTTGCTCCGCGCTACCGAAAAACACCTGGTCTTGAGCATAGGCTGCTACAGTCCAACCCACTAGAGCGGCGAATCCAAGGCGAAAGAGTCTGATGTTCATCGCAGGTCTCCTATCTTTTTGAGCTGTCGGTTGATCGACGGAGCTAGCAGCCCGGACAGGAGTCCGAGAACCCGCACATCGGTTCCTCCTCAAAATCCGGTATCGACTGGAAGTCCGTATCTCGAGCCCCCTGCGGATCTACACCCAGCAGATTCTTCTCAAACTCGAGGAACGACGACGCAGCCTCCGCGACAAGCCGGTAGAACTTCGGGGGCCTTTCCCTGAGCAACTTTCGAAGAAATAGAGGGGACCAGCGGCCGAGATGGTCTTTGAAGAACTTCCTTTGCGCGTCAGTGACAATCTGTTGAGCCTCACCATTTCCTTCTTGGATGAAGTATGCCTGTTTCAGCGTGAGCCAAGACATGAACTCCATCTGAACTGCAAAGTGGTCAACCCGCTCCCCGCTTTTTTCCACAAGATCCGCACCAAAGGCCTTGTAAAAACCCGAGAGGTCCGCTAATTGTTGTGTGAGCTGAAAAACGTGAGTTCGCTCGTATTCCATCTCGCAGGGGGGACACGTTTGCGATAGCGTATGGCTGAAAACAAGATGGTATGAATTGAGCAATTGCTCGGAAGTCGGCCCTTTCCTGGCCATCTGTTTCCAATCCTCGATGAGCTCCCGGCCCTTCTCTCGAACCACCGATTTCAAAAGCGGCTCAGTGTCTCCGAAAAATCGACCTGTTGCGACGGACTCTTGGAACTCTTTGTCCGGGTGCAAAAAGGGAGCTGCAAGCGTTTGATACAGTCTGCTGCGGAGAAGAGCCAGCCGTGCGTTTTCCTCGTTCTCGTGATCCATAACAGTTACCTTAATTAGATGGAATTCAAATGCTTCTCAGGACGGAGGTAAACAGGTTCTTCCACCTTCGTTCGAACGATTTCAGTGCCGTCTCTTCCGTAGGCAATCACTGTGTCGTCATACATGACCCACCGCTTGCCATTAATCGCTCTTTCATAGACTTTCTTACCCGGTATGAATTCGTACTTGAAAATGATTTTTTGCGTAACGCGGAATAATTGCAGGACGGCAAGAAGCTCTCTTGACGGCGCCACGTACTGGTCGATCGCGCTATCTACCCCGGGGCCGAACATTTGTCGCAGGTAGTCTTTGTTGACCCACCGCGGAGGTATGTAGTAGCCGTTTGGTTCAGTGCCGAATTGGGGATACAGAGGGAGAGCAACTTTTGAGACCTTCACGAGGTAGTAAATTGGGTTGTGCCGATCTTCGACCCAGT
>JAZGDX010000060.1:0-8023 GCA_036478305.1 Bacteroidota bacterium | reverse complement strand
TCTTCTGTTAGGCCTGTCCCATAGATTACGGACTTCTTGACCGAGGATGCTTCCGCTGGAGAGGGCTGCGCCTTGCTCGGCATGGGCCTACCAACGGCAGGATTTCCTGCCTTCAGTCGGATTCTTTCATCGATTTCATCGATCCAACTCCGCACAGACTTCGACATCAGCGGTTGAGCGACTTTCTTCGGTGAAACCTCTCCAAATTTTTGTGGGGGATTGAGGGGGTTGGTTTCATAGGCAAGGCGCTTGATGTGGATCATATGACGGGCTGTAATGTTGTCCGATATGATCGAACCCCCCATGGTGCCGGGTCCCAACGTCATCGAAGGATCGAGTCCTGTCGTATATCCGACGGCGCCCAAGGCGGCTTGAGTATTCACGAGGATTCGGTACGCCGGCTTTTCGAGCGCAAATTTCATTATGATGTCCTCGTCGCTCGAATGGATGACGAGCGTGTGTCCGATTCCTCCAAAATTAAGAAGTTCGATGCACCGGTGGCACGCGTCGCGCCATCCGTCCTCCGTGTAGAACGAAAGCGCAGGGGACAGCTTTTCTCGCGAGAGGGGATGTTCTCGGCCCACAGCGGGTAGCTCTGCAATCAAGACCGTAGTGTCCGCAGCGACGTCGATTCCCGCCTTGCTAGCGATATAGGGGGCGGGTTTTCCTACGACATCGGGATTGATTTCGCCGCGCGTACTGAACATTAGTCGGCTGAGTTTCTCCTTTTCCTCAACGTTGCAGAAATAGGCTTTGAGTTTCTCGCATTCTTCAACGACTTTTCCTCGGATGGGGGCGTCACAGACTAGGGCTGATTCTGATGAGCAGAGTGTTCCATAGTCAAAGAGCTTGCCGGAGAGGACATCCGCCACGGCCTTCGGAACGTTCGCTGTTCGCTCGACGAATGCGGGTACGTTGCCGGATCCCACGCCGTAGGCCGGCTTGCCAGCGCTGTACGCAGTCCTTACCATCGCAGTGCTCCCCGTGGCGAGAATTATGTCGATTTCTCTGTGCTTCATCAGTTCTTGAGTCGCCTGGATTGTCACATTGGACATGCAGGAAATCAATCCCTGGGGAGCACCAGCTTTCTCCGCCGCATCGGCCAGCACGCGTGTTGCTTCGGCGGTGGAGTTGGCGGCGCGCGGGTGTGGGCTGGCGACGACCGCATTTCGCCCTTTGACCGAAATCAGGATCTTGAACATAACTGTCGAGGTGGGATTGGTCGAGGGTACCAGCGCACAGACAACACCCATCGGTTCGGCGATCTCCATGATTTTTTTCTTCGTGTCAAACCCGACCACGCCAACGGTCTTCAGGTCTTTGATGGAGTCGTACGTCCATTTTGTCGCGAATTCGTTCTTGAGTTTCTTGTCTTCTGGTTTTCCAAATCCGGTGTCCTCGTGAGCCATACGACCGAGTCGTTCAGAAGCTGCGTAGCCTGCATCAGCCATTGCCTTGACAACTCGATCGACTTTGTCCTGAGAAAAATGCCAGAATTCTAGCTGGGCAGCCTTGGCGCGCGCAACTAGATCCCGCATCTCTTGAATGGCGAGGAGATCTTTATCGATGGCCATGGTTACCTCTGCAGTGTGATGGCTGGTAGGGGCAGGGTAACCCGGCCGCCTAACGTAGCCCGTGCAAGTGGTCGAGCGAGCCCGCCCCTACCGCCGAGACTTGACTCCTTTGATTTAGTCGTGCCTGCTGAACCTCTGCCGTCAGATCTCAGACTATCATGCTATCCTTAGTCCAGATGGCGAGGCCGGTTTTCTCGTCAAACTTCCGGTCGAGTGCCTTGCCTTCCAGTTCCTCGATGAAGAGCTCACAGGCGAATACTGGTGTACCCGGCATCAGATGCCCACCAAACGCTCTGCCTTTATCATCCGTCAGCAAAATGTGAACGTGCGCGAACGGCTTGCCCTCTTTGAGACTCACATTTCCGATGCAGCTCACGATTTCCAGTGCTTTCTTGAACTTCAGGGTGCCGTATCTTTTCCTGTGCTGGTCATAGTAGGCCACGGTAGCTTTTTTTACAGCTCCGATCGCGGTCACCCGACCGACTTTGATGTCTTCATCCAAGCAGATCTTCGCTATGCTCTCGTAGAGGTCAGCACCGTTCGGAAGTCGGCCCAGGAATGTACGCTTCGACGTGTACGTATTGAGGGGCATAGGTTATTCCTATCGGGTTGTTGGCAACGGACACCGGGCCACAAACGAACGTGCAGGTGGGAGCCTAGAATAGTCGTTCCTGGCCGCCAACTGATTTTCTCTTCAGCCCGAAGTGTCGATAGGCGAGCTCTGTTGCTTCCCGACCTCGAGGTGTGCGGGCCAGAAATCCCTCCTGGATCAAGTACGGCTCGTAGACTTCCTCGATCGTCCCTGGTTCCTCACTAACAGCCACGGCAATTGTCGCAATGCCGACTGGTCCCCCACCGAATTTCTCGATAATAGCAAGGAGGATCCGCTTGTCCATATCGTCGAGGCCATGCTCATCCACTTCGAGAGCCCTCAATGCATACTCTGCCACCACCCGGTTAACGACGCCCGCGTGTTGAGCTAAATTTTTGTCGGCCTGGGCGAAATCGCGGGAGCGCTTCAGAAGCCGGTTGGAAATACGGGGCGTCCCTCGCGATCGTTTTGCAATCTCCTCCACTGCATCTCCTTTGCAGGTGATCTCGAGAATGGTTGCCGATCGACGAATAATGCGTGCCAGCTGGTCAATCTTGTAGTAATCGAGTCTGCTGGATATCCCAAAGCGAGACCGCAAAGGCGAACTGAGCAGTCCAGCCCGCGTGGTGGCCCCGACTAGCGTGAAGGGCTTCAGTCCGAGCGCGATGGTCTTGGCACCGGGACCGCTGTCGATGATGATATCGACACGGAACTCCTCCATAGCAGAGTAAAGATACTCCTCAATTCTTGCAGGCACTCGGTGGATCTCGTCGATGAACAGGACCTCGCCTGATTCGAGCGACGTGAGAATGCCCGCAAGATCGCCCGGTTTTTCAAGCGCTGGACCGGAGGTAACCTTGATGCCGCAGCCCATCTCGTTGGCGATAATGTAGGCCAGCGTTGTCTTTCCGAGGCCAGGCGGACCGGTCAGAAGGACGTGGTCCAGCGGCTCACTTCGCTTCTTGGCCGCTCTCAGAAAAACGCGAAGGTTTTCAACGATCTTTTCCTGGCCGGCGAATTCCTCGAAGCGGAGCGGTCGAAGGGTCTGATCTAATTCAATCTCGTTTTCCAGCAGTTCAGGGGAAGTATATTGAGTTTTTTGAGCCATCCTGGCGCGGAATTTGGCGCAATCTATGCAGGGAAGTGGAGAATAGCAACAGCGTTGCGCTGCAATTCAGGTGCTGTAAGGGACATCTGTTTCGGTAGAAGTCCCTCCTGGCGACAGAAGCAGGTGCTACTTTCCCGCACGCCACAGAGCCCGCTTGATAAGCTCTTCCAGCGTAAGTTCCAATCCGTTTGCTTCTTTCAGAACGTGTTGAATGGCCTTCTCCGCCGCGGCTCGTGTGTACCCGAGCGAATAGAGAGCAGACAGGGCCTCTGCGTGAGATGCCGGGAGCTCCTCTCCAGGAAGGCCAGCTGCGCGGCTCGGAACTTCCAACCTCGAGAGCTTGTCTCGCAATTCCACGATGAGCCGCTCCGCCGTTTTTCTCCCTACACCAGATAGTGCAGTGAGAGCGTCCAGTTTTCCGTTAGCAATGCAACTTTTCAGCTCTTGCACCGACATGCCGGAGAGGATCCCTTGGGCCATCTTCGGTCCGATCCCCGACACGGAGATCAGAAGCTTGAACATCTGACGCTCACCCTCCGAAGCGAATCCGTACAGTACGATCGCATCCTCACGAAGATGCAAATGGGTGAGAAGTTTGGCGTTGGAACCTGGATCACCGAGTTGTTCATAGGTGGAGAGGGGTATGTGGAGCGTGTATCCGACGCCATTCACGCTGAGGACAATTTCTGTCGGGTTCTTCTCGGCGACCAAACCTTCAAGGTATGATATCATGGTCTTCGTTGCAGGTCAGTGGTGAATCGACTCGATTACTTCGGTTTACGGACTCGTGGAACGTCTCGTCTGCGGCCGCCAGGATACTGCACGACCCGATCCGGATGAGCCGTAAGATACACTTTCCAGCTTCGATAAGTCGATTTTGCGGCGTGCTGTGGCATTGCAGATCGGTGGAGATGGCAGAGGGCGACCGCCAGAGCATCGGTTGAGTCGTAGAACCTCGGCAACGCTTTCATCCGAAGGAAATGCTTCACCATCACTTGCACCTGGTCTTTTGACGCGGCTCCATTCCCGACCACGGATTTCTTGACCTCACGGGGCGAGTATTCTGCTGTGGGTATGTTGGCGTTCACGGCTGCAAGAAGGGAGACCCCACGCGCATGTCCGAGCTTCATCGCTGATTGTGCGTTCTTCCCGTAGAATGCACTCTCGATCGCGAATTCATCCGGGCGATGTTTCTTGATTATTCGATTGAGCTGTGAGTAGATGAGCTTCAGGCGCGCCGCGAGTCGCTCCTTTCCGCCGTTTCGGATGGCGCCATAGTCCAGCAGGCGAATTCTTCTGCCGACCTTCTCCACCACTCCGTAGCCCGTGATGAGTGTTCCTGGATCAACGCCGAGGACGACCATAAAATCGCAACAGGGAAACAATCAAGGGTTACAAACGTCCATACTAGACTAGCCGCTGAAAGCCGCCATGACTTTGTCGTCTATGTCGAAGTTGGAGAATACGTGCTGCACGTCGTCGTGCTCCTCCAGTGCTTCCATGAGCTTGAGCACCTTCTCTGCCACTTTTCCCTCAACACGAATAGTCGATTGAGGAACCATCTGCATCTCTGCACTCTCGATCTTGATATTGTTCTCCTCCAGTGCCTTCTTTACACTCTCGAAGTTCTCCGGTAGGGCTGTGATTTCGAAGTAATCATCTTCTGACTTGAGGTCTTCTGCCCCGGCTTCGAGAGCGATCGTCAGGATTTTCTCCTCGTCGAGGCCGTTTTTCGGGACGACGAGAACCCCTCTCCTGCGGAACGTCCACGCCACCGACCCCAATTCTCCCATCTTCCCCCCGTATCGTTCGAGGGCATGGCGGATCTCTGAGACCGCTCGATTTTTGTTGTCCGTAACAACTTCGACCAGCACTGCAATTCCGGCGGGTCCGTAGCCCTCGTACACCACCTGTTCATATGAAATGCCCGGGAGCTCTCCCGTGCCGCGTCGGATTGCTCGCTTGATGTTCTCAGCGGGCATATTGCTGGATTTCGCCGTTGTGATGACTAGTCGTAGGCGGGGGTTGGCTTCAGGATCTCCGCCGCCTTCGCGTGCGGCTATGCTTAGTTCCCTGATCAGCTTGGTAAACAGCCGGCCGCGAGCGGAATCGGTAGCGGCCTTCTTGCGTTTAATTGTAGCCCATTTCGAATGACCCGACATAACAGCTCCTTAGCGAATCGCCGGCAGACTTGTCGTGAGCCGTGGGTAAAAGTAACGAGTTTGGCGGACTATTTCAAATCTTTGACCTTGAGTTGGAGGACTTTCTCTCGCTCCCCTCCGCTGCCGGAGATGCCGCCCGAAGGACGTTTCCATTCACGTTCGTCAAGCGAAAAAACTATGTGGAGATTCTTCCGCCCCGCGGGAACGCGGTCGATGAGATGTCCAAGATCAAAACCGATTGCGTCAAACGTGATCGGACCATCCCGCACCTTAAACCGTAGATGCCCTTTGCCCACGATTCGTGGGACCCCGGCTACATCTACATTCTTCGCCAGGAACACCGGTCGCGGATTTCTCGCTCCAAACGGAGCAAATTGATTGAGGATTCGAGCAAATCGCGGGGTAAGCTCTCCAAGCGTGACGTTGGAATCAATCTTGAGCACCGGAGTTCGCTGATCCTCAGCGAGCAGTTCTTGGACGACTGCATTGAAGGCTTCTCGAAACTCGTCGACGTGGTCGACTGCTACTGCCAGACCTGCCGCATACTTATGGCCTCCGAACTGAATCAGTTTGTTCTCACAGCGCTTCAGAGCTTGGTACAAATCGAAGCCTTCCACGCTTCGCGCGGATCCCTTGGCGATTCCATCCACCGTGGTCATCATGATCGTGGGGCGATAGTACTTTTCGACGAGACGTGACGCGACGATGCCGATCACACCGGGATGCCAATGTTCCTGGTGAAGGACAATAGCTCCGTTGAATTCAGGGCTCCCTCTCGCCAGAGAGTCTTCGACAATTGCTTGTGCTTCCAGAAACGTGTTCTCGTCGATTCTGCGACGGTTTCGGTTTTCCTCCTCGAGCACCTGTGCGAGTGCCGCCGCCTCAACATCGTCTGCGCACGTCAGCAAATTTACAGCTCGCATGGCATCCCCGAGCCGACCAGCGGCGTTTATCCGAGGAGCGATCATGAAGACGATATGCCCTGTGTTGATATGTCCCGGCGTTAGGCCGGCGTGCTCGATCACGGCCCTGATTCCAGGACGCGGGTTAGAATTAATCAGTTCAAGTCCGAATTTCGTGAGCGTTCGGTTTTCATCGACAAGCGGCACAATGTCCGCACAGGTCGCAAGAGCCACCAAGTCGAGGTATTGTTCGGGCGGGTGAGCATCGCTCAATTGCCTGCAGACAGCCTGAACCAGTTTGAACGCAACGCCGCAGCCGCAGAGACCCTTGAAGGGGTATGTGGAGCCGGGCTTCAATGGATCGAGCACAGCGTGGGCTGAAGGCTGTCTGCCGGTTGGCTCGTGGTGGTCACAAATGATGGTGTCGAGTCCAAGCGTCGCTGCATATTCTACCTCGTCGATTGCAGTGATCCCACAGTCCACCGCAATCATCAGGGTCGCGCCGAACTGCTTTCCACGATCGATGCCCGTTCTTGAGAGGCCGTAGCCTTCGTTGATACGATCCGGTATGTGGGGCAGAACCTCCAGGTTCAGACTTTTCAGGAAAAGGTAGAGCAGTGCAGAGCCATTGGTCCCGTCGACATCATAGTCGCCGAAGACCAAGATCTTTTCTCGAGTACGATGTGCGTGGAGGATTCGTGAGACCGCTTGGTCCATTCCATCCATCGAGAAGGGGTCGTAGAGGAGGTCAAGCGCGGGTCGGAAGTAGGTCTTCGCCTTTTCGAACGTGTCGATTCCCCGGTTGACCAGGATTGCGGCAATCGATTGCGGGACGTGAATTTCCTCGGCTATGCGTTGAACGGCGTCGGGATCTGCAGTTGATTGCACATCCCATCTATATTCCACGTTTGGCTCCTTTGACTGAGTTTTTTCCGCGTCTCCCAGGGCAGTCGCTAGCTACGAGTGCCCTTCCAAGTAAATAGTTGTACGATCCTACTCGTCCCGTAGAACGGGACGAGTTAAACTGTGTCGCACTCGTTAAGGAGAAATTCCCCCAAAGGTCGACGACCCGTCTACGACTCCTCGACGAGTCGAGTCGTCGACCGACGGGTCTATCGACCAATCGGGTCGTAGACTTCGAGTCGACCAACGGTTCTACGAACCGTTGGTTCGTAGAATAGACTCGTGGAGACTCGTCGAGGGTCCCTTCGGGACAAGCGCCATCCACCAAATCCTGCTCCTCTGGCGCAGTTCTTAGAATTTTCCAATGAGCGTCCTTTGAGTTACGCAAACGGGGCTTCTCCACTGTATGGATGATTAGTTAGAGCGACACTAGTCGGCGAATTGTCCCAATTGTCGATGCACGCCAGAGCTGCCACTTCATGGGGGGTTCCCATCTGCAGCCCTCCTTGGAGCCCGCCGAGGACTCGGTCTCGCAAACCAGTCGGGCGATGCATGCACCTCAGATGGAAATAAAGAAAATCCAGGGCAAGTCGATAAGCCGAATTCTGTCTGTTCCGCCAGAGGCGGAAGAGGCAATCATTTCTCTTGTCCCGAGCTTGCGCCCGGGATCATGCGACCTACCCGAGGATCTGCCGAAGCGGGCCACTTCGTCCCGACCACAGAATGGCCGGGATGTCCTCCTACGCGGTCTTGCTCCCAGCAGGGTTTGCCTTGCGTCACGC
>JAZGDX010000006.1:0-2906 GCA_036478305.1 Bacteroidota bacterium | reverse complement strand
TCACCGGAATGCTCATAGGACCGTTCGGACTCAATTTTGTCAACCAGAAGGAGGAGATCGAAATATTCGCGGAGATTGGCGTCATCATGCTGCTCTTTTTCATCGGCATTGAGTTTTCCCTTTCGCACTTCAAGGTCATCCGGCGGGAGTTTTTTCTTGGAGGCGGTTTTCAGGTTCTAGGCACGATAGCAATCGTTGTCCTGCTGGTAAGCTTAGGCACGTTCAGCACCGGCGAGAAGGTTTTCTTCGGATTTCTGATCGCGCTCAGCAGCACGGCGATCGTCCTTAAAATTCTTGGGGACCGGGCCGAACTTGATGCACCACATGGCAAGCTATCGGTCGGCATTTTACTGTTCCAGGACTTCTTCATCGTGCCAATGATTGTCGCAACTCCTCTTCTTGCTGGAGGTGGTGGTATCTCCCTCTCGGAGGTTGGGCTTCGATTCCTTCTGAGTGTCGGAGCTGTTGTTGCTGTCTTCTTCATCGCGCGTTTTTTCATGCCCAGGATTCTCCATCAGATCGCGCGTACGCGCATACGGGAGGCATTCCTCCTCGGGTCACTGCTGGTCTGTTTGCTGATGGCATGGTTGACAGCCTCGTTGGGATTCTCTTATGCTCTGGGAGCCTTCATCGCAGGGCTGATCATCTCGGAATCGGAATACAGCCATGAAGTCGTGGCAGAAATTGTCTCGTTCCGAGATCTCTTCACGAGTCTATTCTTCATATCCGTTGGGATGCTTCTAAACCTCGATTTCGTGTTCGATAACCTGCTTGCTGTTGTCGGAATAAGTTCAGGGATCTTTGTCATCAAAGCGGCAATCGTCTTTGCAGTGATCCTCGCAATCCGGTACCCTTTCCGCACCGCAGTTATCACGGCGCTCGGCCTCGCGCAGATCGGAGAGTTTTCCTTTGTTCTCGCAGAGGTAGGTCGATCCGTTGGCCTGTTAAGCGAGGTCCCGTACCAGTATTTCCTGGGCGCCTCGATTCTCACTATGATGGCCACTCCAGCGGTGATTAAGTTTGCCCCGACGCTCGCTGAGCGAGCTCAGGACGTTCTCCAGCTCCGAAGGCGTGCAGTTGAAGACGTGGGTTCAGCAGATCAGCAGCTCAAGGATCACGTCGTCATCGTGGGGTACGGTGTGAACGGAGAAAATGTTGCCCGTGTGCTACGCGAAACAGGTATCCCGTATCTTATTCTTGAAGCCAATGGGGAGACAGTTCGTCGTTTGAAACGCGAAGGCCTCCCGGTTGTATTCGGCGATGTGACGCGGAAGGATATTCTCAACCTCTGTAACACCCAGCAAGCCAATACGATCGTGTTCACAATCGCCGACCCTCGGGCAGCCCGAACGGCAGTACGGCTCGCAAGGTCACTTAATCCGCATATTCACATTATCGTTCGAACGCGACTTGTGGCAGAGGTGGACGAGTTGAGTAGGGTGGGCGCCAACGAAGTCATCCCGGAAGAATTTGAAACTTCGATTGAGATTTTTGCCCGTGTCCTCGAGCAGTTCCACATACCACGCAACGTCATCAATGCGCAGGTCCACGTGATCAGGGACGAAAACTACCGGATGCTTAGAGGGCTTCCGGTGACTGGAAAATCGCTCGACCGAGTGTCACAACTGCTTGCGGCGGGTACGTCGGATACCTTCTTCGTCACTGATGATTCCATCGCTGTCGGAAAGACGATTCGTGAACTGGATCTTCGCAACAAAACCGGCGTTACCTTGATTGCCGTCGTGCGTGGGGATCAGCCGTTCATCAGCCCGAGCCCGGATTTCCGGATCAATCCAAGCGACAATCTCGTGCTAGTCGGCAACCATGCAAACATGGATCAAGCTTTTGACTTCTTGTCGGAAGTGCCGTCGGCGGGCAAGAATGCACGTACCTGATGGCCGACTTCCGTAGGCCTAATGCCTGAGATGCGTTCAAGTAGGGCCGGTCCCTGACTGTAATTCTGCATAGAATAGCTTGCCAAACGGACTGGGGACTCGCTACTACGCGATCCGAGCTTGGGATGTGCAATGTGCTCTCCTACTTAGCCGCCTGTGCAGCCAGCGCCGATCGCACTCCATAAAAGTAACGGAACGTCATAGCCACTACACCGAGGGCCAGACCGAGTAGGAGAACGTCAGTCACCGTTAGAACCCAGTTTCCGGAGGACACATAGCCCGGGAGTAGCAGGATCAGCGAGACCATGGTCGTTACGACCATGAACGCGGCAGGGATAGCTGCAAACCAGACCTTTTGTGCCTTGTGAGCGAGCCAGGCGGTAACAGCTATCAAAGCGAGAGCTGCAAGAAGCTGATTGGCCGAGCCAAAGATAGGCCAGATTACCTGGTAGGCGTTCGTGAAGCCTAGAGCGATCATCAGTGCAACACCAAGCAGGCTATTGAAAAGCTTGTTGCGTAAGAGTGCTGGCACACGATTTCGGAACACGACAGTCCAAAGCTCCTCGAACAGATAACGCTCGAGGCGGATGATAGTGTCGATTGTCGTGATAAGAAATCCTTCAAGGATCAGAATCCCGAAGATTGCGCCATAGATCGTCGGGAGTCCTACTCCTTTGAACAAGGTCTTCCCAACGCCAAGCGCAAACGCGAGCGGTGCGTTGCCGGCTAGAAAATTCCCCTCAGGATCCTGGGGCCACACAATGGAGCTGTACTCCGCAAACCCGAGCCCCGATACGATCACAAGTAGAACACAAATCCCAAGGACCGCCTCGAAGAGCATCGCACCGTAGCCGACGAAGAGCGCATCTTTCTCGGAAAGGAGCTGTTTAGACGTAGTTCCGCTCGCGATCAGACAGTGGGCACCTGAGCAGGCACCGCAGGCAATCGTCACAAAAAGGAACGGCCACACGAGTCCCAGCGCCCTGACAGTATCTCCAGATAAGTTGAATG
>JAZGDX010000059.1:0-3586 GCA_036478305.1 Bacteroidota bacterium | reverse complement strand
CCCAGAAACCCACCCGTATTCACGAGCGCGTCCTTCTTTGCGCTGAACGTACAGCCATCAGAAAAAGAGAACATTTCCCGAGCGATTTCCCGCACAGGCACGTCTTGATATCCCTGTTCACGCTTCTTGATGAAAAATGCATTCTCGGCAAATCGGCAGGCATCCAAGATGAGAGGGATCCCATATCGACGCAACAACTCTCTTGTCTGTCGCAAGTTTTCCATCGAGACCGGCTGACCCCCGCCGGAATTGTTCGTAATTGTAAGCATACAGAGTGGAACGTGTTCCATGCCCTTTTCTTCGATGAAGCGTTCGAGTTCCGCCACCTCGATGTTTCCCTTGAAATTGCATAGCCTGCTGGGATGTTTCCCCTCTTCGATCGGGAGGTCGACCGCCTCTGCACCCGTATACTCGACATTCGCTCGAGTCGTGTCGAAATGAGTGTTGTTCGGGATAAAATTCCCCCGCCCACCCACAATTGTGAAGAGGATCCTTTCCGCAGCACGCCCCTGATGCGTCGGTATGATATGCTTGTAGCCTGTCAGCTCCTTTGCAACGGCCTCGAATCGGAAGAAGCTTCTCGCTCCGGCATACGATTCGTCGCCTTCCATCACGCCAGCCCATTGCGCCGCACTCATCGCAGTCGTACCGCTATCAGTCAACAGATCAATCAGAACATCCTCCGCTCGTACAAGAAATAGGTTGTAACCGTTTTCCTTCAAAATCTTTTCGCGTTCTTCGACGGAAGTGAACTTGATGGGCTCAACCGATTTGATTCGGAATGGCTCAATTATCGTCCTCATCAACGTATCCCCTTACGATTTAAAGACTTACATGCGCAAATGTAAGACAATCGTTCGTCTTATGCAATAAAAAAGGGTAGAGCTCAATTCCGCTCTACCCTACCTCTGGTAATCGGACTGACATCACAAACGGGATTCCGATTCAGCAGAAGGTTTCCTTCTCCTTTCGATGATGTCGGTCCCGTGTGTTGTTTTCTCCCTCTTCGAACCGAAAAAGTTCAGCACTCAATTTCTTTTCCAATAGAATCGAGGTCACCTCATTCCTCGTCGTAACCGATGATCGAAAAAATGTCATAGGATTCGAGGCGATTTCTACCGTTGAGGAACCTGAGCTCGATCAAGAACGAAAGCCCGATTATCTCACCCCCAAGTCGCTCGACTAATTTACACGCAGCGAGAACTGTCCCGCCGGTGGCCAGCAAATCGTCGTGCATCAGGACCCGTTCGCCCCGCTGAATTGCGTCCCGATGGATTTCCATTGCGTCAGTCCCGTACTCGAGCTGGTATTCTTCACGAATTTTTTCTGACGGTAGTTTTCCGGGCTTTCGAATCGGGACGAAGCCGGCACCCAGACGGTATGCAAGTACTGATCCGAAGATGAACCCGCGAGATTCGACACTGACCACTTTCTCGATCCGTTGATCCTTGTAACGCTCGTGGAAGATATCGATTGTTTTTTGAAATCCGTTACGATCAGACAGGAGAGTAGTGATGTCTCGGAAGACGATTCCCTTCTTGGGAAAGTCCGGTACGCTACGAACGATGCTTTTCAGATCTTCTCTCATTTTGATTACCTTTCGCTGTCACCATCGAACTCGTTCTTTTCGAATGAACGCCTCAAGCCCGCGCTTACAATCATCTGTAAGCCGCGTGGAAGCATTCATGTTGGCTGCGTACTGCAAAGCTTCCTCCAGATTCATTCCTGGTAACCGGCGAAGCATTTCTTTACTCTTCGCCATCGCCGACCCGCTATTCCCCGAAAGCAGCTCATCCGTCAATGTCCGCGCCCGCTCTTCGATATCGCTGACAGCTTCCGAAATCAAACCAATGCGCTCCGCCGTCTGGGCATCGATCATGTTTCCGCGCACGACCAGCTCTCGAGCACGACCCTCACCGATTCTCTTCAGCAGAAAGACCATCACTATGGCCGGGATGAAGCCCAGGTGGACCTCCGAGTATCCGAAACTGGCAGTGTTGCGCGAAGCGATGACAAAATCACACACGGATGCAAGCCCACAGCCTCCGGCGACCGCCGAACCCTGAACAACCGCGACTGTCGGCTTAGAGCAACGGTAGATCTGAAACAACAAATTCATCAACCGCCGCGAATCTTCAAGATTTTCCTCCGGGGAAAAATGTGCGAGTCTTTGAAGGTAGGCAATGTCGGCGCCGGCACAGAAGGCCTCCCCCGACGCTCGAAGAACAACGACTTTCGCCTTTGCATCGCCTTCTGCGCTCTCAAACGCTCTCTGCAATTCGGTGATGAGCCTATCGTCCAGTGCGTTACGCTTCTCGGGTCGGTTCAGTGTGATGGTAGCGATTCGATCTTCGATGCTGTACAGGATGTGCTCGAATTTCATGAAATCAATCAGCAGATAGGATGAACCGAAGTCGCTCTAACTATGCAGACCACTGTACCAACTATCAAAGATAACACGAGAAGTTCTCCATCATGGACACTGGACATGAATACTCAGAGGAGGATGCCCCGCCGTAACCGCTCACCAGCACAGGGGGCAATTGGCCGTGCAAGTCTTCTCGCCGTCCGAATTGTCCGCCTTCGAACGACTCATCCTGAAAGCGGACCACCCATTAACAGAAGAAAAATCGAAAGGACTTCAATTTGTTGTACGTTCCAACCTCGAGGACTCTCTACCTGTGGACATCTATCCTGATGCGAGTCGTCTCCTTCGTTGTCGACAACACTACACTCGTGAGCGTGCTCACTACTCCTTGCCAGGATTGAACTTTTGAGAGGAGCTTCTCCAACGCAGAAGCACTCACTGTTCGCACCTTCAGGAGATGAGTTCCTTCACCAGTTATCGCGTGACACTCGAGAATGTCATCAGTCGAACTGGCATGGTCGATGAATTGGCGATAATGTCGGGAGGAATCAACTGTGATAAGAATGAATGCTGTGATGTCCTTTCCCAATTTTTGATAGTCCACTTTTGCATAGTACCCGACGATATAGCCGTTTGCTTCAAGCTTTCGCAGTCGTTCGCTGACAGACGGAAGAGAGAGCCCCACCGATTTAGCAAGGTCATTTCGGCGCGTACGTCCGTTGCGTTGGAGGATGTCCAGAATCTTGATGTCAATCTCGTCGACGGTCACAGAGTATGGAAAAGGTCCATAAGGTTAGGCTGGGGTCGGAAAAGAGAACAATCTTCATAATGGTTCTTGGGCAGCGGCTTCAAAGATAAAGAATCTACCTTCGCCTGTCAAGCATCTGTTTTCGATGGAGCCTTACGAACGGTGAACTGGCTAGAATCGCTCAACGACGAGAAGACACACAATGATCAAAGTGGCAGAGCTTTGTCAGCATTTCGCCGTAAGAGACGGACAGTCTCGGGAATGTTGTCACTTCGGAAGATCCCGGATCCGGAGACAACTACCCGGGCACCGGCCCTGACAACGTCAGCTACATTTGAAGGGTCGATTCCCCCATCAACTTCCAAGCGGGCAGTTGAACCGATCGCTGCTAGCATTTCAGAGATCTCTCTTACCTTTCCGAGCGTGGATCGTATGAATTTCTGGCCACCCCATCCGGGATTGACCGTCAT
>JAZGDX010000058.1:0-5315 GCA_036478305.1 Bacteroidota bacterium | reverse complement strand
AAAAAAATCCCGACCAGCTTTCACCGATCGGGATTCTTCTGTAGTGTATGTAGCGGGGGAGGGACTTGAACCCTCAGCCTTCGGGTTATGAGCCCGACGAGCTACCAATTGCTCCACCCCGCGATGTCCCGTCCAATAAGGACAGCCCTAATGTACAAAACTCAGCTTTGATAGTCAAGAAAATCACATCGGCAATATCGTCAGTCCTCACGACAACCAACCATTCTCCCTATACCACTCAACTGTCTCCCGTATCCCATCTTCTAGACTCACCTGCTGTCTGTAGTTGAGTTCGTTCCTTGCCTTCTCCACACTGCAGATCCACCCCGATTGAACTATCTCTTTGGCCTTTTCAAGGTTGATCAGCGGGGCTTTGTCGCTGAAGAGCGCTCCGAACTCCGCCAAGGCGGCTACGGCAAATACCAATGCCTTCGGGACTGGGATTCGTACTATCTTTTTGCCCATCACTTTCGCAGTCAGTTTTCCTACTTCCATCCAGCTGCAGGGCTCCTCATTCGAGGAAAAATAGGTCTCTCCCGTAGACCGTTCGTTTTCCGCTGCAAGTACAATCGTCTGAACAACATCCCGCACATGCACCAGACTAATCAACCGATCGGTAAAACCCACCGTCGGAAGAATACCCCGGCTAACATTCCGAAAAAACTCGTAGATATCCGTGTCCTTTGGTCCGTATACAGCTGCCGGACGCACGATGGTAATCGGGAGGCTGTCCATAGAGCGATGACACTCGAGTTCCGCTTCCATCTTGCTCTTGCCGTACGTAGTGATGGGGCGTAGAGGTGCGGACTCGTCTACCGGCGTACCGTTTGTGCTTGGACCCACACAGGAGAGACTGCTGATGTAGACGAAACGGCGAATCTCGGGGTTAAACTCCTTAGTTGCCTCCAGTAGATTTCTTGTGACTGCATGATTCGCCCTGTAGTAGTCCTGCTTTGCCTTCGCTTTCGTAAGTCCGGCAGCGTGATACACGTAATCCGATCCTTCGAGCGAGGGTTGCAGCGTTTTCCGGTTGAAATAATCGCCCTGTACGATCTCGACGGGCAGGCCTTTGAGCCATCTCGGGTTGCTCGAACTGCGGAGTAGACAGCGGACTGTCCAGCCTTTCTGGAGCAAATGCTCTACGAGATGGCTCCCGATGAATCCCGTTGCTCCCGTGACGAGCGCTCTCAAAACGTCTTCCGAAAAGTTTTTTTGATTGACTTTTTGAAGCACACGGATTATATTGAAAAAACCGCAGAGAATCAAAGCTTTCATTCCAAACGCGGCTCAGGAGTCGTTATGCCTTCCCACCGAACCGAATTCATGACCACCCAGGCGTTCAAACGGGGGTTCACCAGGCTCGCCGATGCCATGCGGGGCAGTTTTGCATGGTGGACACGCCCCGAGCCTCAGGAGGAAATTGTCGAAGAACCTATCCCGAGTGCGCCTCGACCCGACCACCGCATGGACCTGTTCGAGAAATGCTACAACTTTACTCGCTCCGAAGAAGTCAAAGCGCTGGGACTGTATCCATACTTCAAGCCGATTTCCGAGAATCATGGACCCACCGTCAAGATCGACGGCCGCGAGATTGTCATGGCGGGAACGAACAATTACCTTGGACTGACGACCCACCCCAGGGTGATCGAGGCTGCCATCAAGGCTGTTCAGAAATACGGATCGGGCTGCTCAGGGTCGCGATATCTCAACGGGACGCTGGACATTCACAACGAACTCGAAGAGAAGCTGGCCGACTTCCTGAAAAAAGAGGCCTGCTTGCTCTTCACCACTGGGTTTCAGACAAACCAGGGAGTGATTGCAACGCTGGTTCAGAAGGGTGAGTATGTGCTCACTGACAAGGATAACCACGCGAGTATCGTCGTGGGCACCCTGATGGCAAAGGGATTGTTTGCGAATGTCGTACGTTACAAGCACAACGACATGCAGGATCTCCAGCGCGTCATTTCGAGAATTCCGGTTGAGGCCTCCAAGTTTGTCGTCACAGATGGTGTGTTCAGCATGTCAGGCAACGTCGTCAACCTTCCTGAGCTGGTGCGCATCTCGAAGCAGAACAACGCGCGCGTGATGGTTGACGATGCGCACGGTATCGGAGTGCTGGGACAAGGCGGGCTCGGCACCGCTGACCACTTTGGAATCCACGATGAAGTCGACTTGATCATGGGAACATTCAGCAAGTCGTTCGCTTCACTTGGAGGATTCGTGGTCGGAGAACGAAAGGTAATCGAATACATCAAGCATCATGCCGTAGCGTTGATCTTCAGCGCGAGCATGACGCCGGCGGCCGTTGCCGCAGTGCTTGCATCGCTCGAGATTCTGAAGGCAGAACCGGACCGCATCGAGAAGCTGCACCGTAACGCAAACAAGATGCGGAAAGGATTCACGGAGATGGGCTTCCGAATCCTTCCGGGCCAGACTTCCGTCGTTCCGGTGATCGTCGGCGATGACCTGAAAACATTCATGTTTTGGCGCGGATTGTTCGAAGCAGGCGTATTCGTAAACGCTGTCATCAGTCCCGCTGTGCCACCAGGCATGCAGCTCCTACGAACCAGCTACATGGCAACCCACGAAGACGAGCATCTCGATCGGGTTCTGGAGACCTTCCGAAAGGTCGGAAAAGAACTCCACATCATCGAGTAGCTGAACGACGAAAGCCACTCCGAACCAATTCACGCTTCGGGATGATCATCTCCTGGTGCCAGTGTTTCTCGTCAGGACCACCAGGGCTCACTCCAAAAACCTTGAAGTCCGTCAACGCAACAGACCGCATCCGGATGAATGTCTCAGAGAGAGAGTGAATTGGCTGTCAAACCCTTGGCAAGCCTAAAGACATCGATCCTCGAGCAGCCGACCATCCGGGTTGTTAAGACCCGACACGACCTCAAACTATTTATCAAGTTTCCCTGGAAGATTTATCATGCCTATCCCAATTGGGTGCCTCCGCTGATAGTCGATCGGCTGAAGCTACTCGATCGGAAGAAAAATCCATTCTTCAAGCACGCGGAAATGGAGCTGTTTCTCGCCGAGCGAGCGGGTGAGCTCGTAGGACGCATTGCAGCGATTATCGACCGTAATTACATTGAATTTCATCAAGAGAAGGTCGGCTTCTTCGGATTCTTCGAATCGGTTGACGACTTCGAAGTTGCCAGAGCGCTGCTCGAGACGGCACGCTCTTGGCTTGCAGAGCGGGGCATGCCTAAAATGATGGGTCCGATGAATCCTTCCACAAACAGCGAGATGGGAATCCTGGTGGACGGATTTCAATACCGTCCCGCCATGCTCATGCCTTACAGCCCTCCATATTACGGTGCGTTGCTCGAACGATGGGGACTTCAGAAAGCAAAAGACCTCTACTGTTATTATGTCGAAAAGGACAAAGTTCTTTCCGAAAAGCTCGTACGGGTCGCTGAAGCTGTACGGAAACGTGAGAAGCTTATGGTTCGGAAAATCGATATGAAGAAGTACAAGGAGGAGATCGCTCTCGTGAAGGAGATTTACAACTGCGCCTGGACGCGCAACTGGGGTTTCGTGCCCTGGACCGACGAGGAATTTGACTACATTGCCAAGGACCTGAAGCAAGTTCTTGTTCCTGAGGTTAACATCATCGCCGAAGTGGACTCGAAGCCGGTTGGATTTTCGTTTAGTCTTCCTGAGATGGGAAAAGCGCTTCAAAAGGTGCGGAACGGCCGCCTTCTCCCGTTTGGAATCTTCAAGCTGCTCTGGCATCGGCGAAAGGTCAAATTTCTCCGGATTGTTATCCTCGGTGTAATTCCAGAATACCAAAGAAAAGGGATCGACGGCGTTTTGTATTACGAGACATGGAAGCGAGGGACGGACTTGGGGTTCACTGAAGGGGAAGCGGGATGGGTGCTTGAGGACAATGTGATGATGATCCGGGCTGCGGAATTCATGCAAGCAACTCGGTACAAAACGTACAGAATCTACGAACGCCAAATGGATTAGGAAACACTCATCAACCGAGAACAAAAGGAGTTGTCATGGCGGTCAAGAAAGTAGACAAGATATGGATGAACGGGAAGTTGGTGGGCTGGGACGATGCGAATATCCACATTCTGTCCCACGTCGTTCATTACGGCACGAGCTGGTTCGAAGGTATCCGGTGCTACAATACGAAGAAGGGGCCTGCCATTTTCCGTCTCGACAAACATCTTGAACGGATGTACGATTCCGTAAAAATCTACGGTGCTGAGATACCGTACTCAATGGAGCAGATGGAAGAGGCTATCAAGGAGACAATCCGTGCCAACAATCTTCGGTCGTGCTACATACGGCCTATTATTTACCGAGGGTACGGTGACGTCGGGGTGAATCCGCTCGGCTGTCCAGTCGATGCAGCCATCGCAGTCTGGGAGTGGGGTACCTATCTTGGTCCTGGTGCACTTGAGGAAGGAATCGATGTTTGTGTGTCCACCTGGCGGCGGCCCGCCCCGGATACCATGCCGGCTATGGCGAAGGTCGGCGGCAACTACATGAACTCGCAATTGATCAAACTCGAGGCATTGGCAAAGGGCTATGTGGAAGGAATTGCCCTCGATTGGTTTGGATATGTCAGCGAGGGGAGCGGAGAGAACATCTTTCTGGTTCGCAATGGAGCAGTCTATACCCCACCGTTATCGGCCGCCATTCTCCCGGGTGTCACACGGGAATCGGTTATCACCATCGTCAAGGAAACGGCTCTTGAGCTGCACGAAGAAAACGTTCCGCGAGAGCTTCTGTCCATAGCGAACGAGGTCTTCTTCACCGGTACGGCTGCAGAGGTGACGCCGATCCGATCCGTCGATAACATTCCTGTCGGCAGCGGCAAGCCGGGCCCGGTCACTCGGAAAATCCAGCAGATGTTTTTCGATATCGTGAAGAACGCCAACGACCCTCGGGACTGGCTTTCCTATGTCTACAATGATTAGCCCCTATTGCAGAGATACGCGGGCACGAAATGTTTCGCTCCGCCAGGGAGCGGTGCGAAATGCGATGGGGGTTGACTTTCGCTGGTCGATTCTGTAATTTGGGGTGTTTGCCACCGAACTTCTTCATCATAGAGCTGTTCCCATGCCATTCGAGATTCTCCCGCTGAGAAGTCTGAAAGGAAAAAGCGAAAAGAAGGATCGTAAGGAGCGAAAGGTCATTCCGGTACTCGGTCGTGTCCCTATTTTTTCGACCCTCACGAAACGAGAACTCCGCAGCGTAGCCTTCATCGTACATCTGAGGGAGTACCAGCCGGGCGAGCACATTTTTTACCAGAACGACCCCGGGTTGGGGATGTACGTGATCGAAAAAGG
>JAZGDX010000057.1:0-2671 GCA_036478305.1 Bacteroidota bacterium | reverse complement strand
AAAGAACGTATTCTTGAGCATATCGCGGTACTGAACCTCGTGAGAGAAATAAAGGGGCAGATTCTCTGCTTCGTCGGTCCACCCGGCGTTGGGAAGACGTCGCTAGGGAAATCGATCGCTCGGGCCTTGGGGAGAAAATTCGTTCGGATGTCCCTGGGTGGTGTTCGTGATGAGGCGGAGATTCGCGGCCATCGTCGCACGTACATCGGGTCCATGCCAGGGAAGATCATCCAGTCCATGAAACGTGCCGGCGTGATCAATCCCGTCCTGCTTATGGACGAGGTGGACAAGATGAGTATGGACTTCCGCGGCGACCCATCCGCCGCCTTGCTGGAGGTTCTTGACCCGGAACAAAACGTCGTGTTTAACGACCACTACTTGGACATCGATTATGATCTTTCGCATGTGATGTTCATTACCACGTCAAACGTCCGCCACGCAATTCCCCTTCCGTTGCAGGATCGCATGGAGATCATCGAGCTGCCGGGTTACCTTGAACACGATAAGTTTGAAATTGCGCGTCGGTATATTATTCCGAAGCAGCTTCGTGAGCACGGATTGAGAGCAAAGGAAGTCACTATCACTGATAAAGCGATCGTAAAAATCATTCAGAATTACACTCGGGAGGCCGGCGTTCGCAACCTGGAACGTGAAATAGCCTCGATATGCCGCAAGTTGGCAAAAGACATCGTTCAGAAAAAACAATCGAACGGCAGGCGGCGTCGCCTGACGCTAAGGGTGGATCCGGAGAAAACCGAAACGTATCTTGGTGTCCCGAAGTACAGAGACCGACCGCCGGAGCAGGAACTCCGAATCGGTTCGGTGACAGGACTTGCCTGGACGAGCGTCGGCGGCGAAATCCTGAATGTTGATGCAACAGTGATGGTCGGACAGGAAAAACTCACCCTCACAGGGCAGCTCGGTGAGGTGATGAAAGAATCTGCGCAGGCGGCGCTGAGCTACATTCGTTCGAATACAGAAACGCTCGGTGTTGACCCAGACTTCTACAAGGGAAAAGAGATACATATCCACCTCCCTGAAGGGGCCATCCAGAAAGACGGTCCTTCGGCCGGAATCACCATGGCAATGGCAATCATGTCGGCTGCGAGCAATCGACCTGCGCGGTGGGACGTGGCGATGACAGGTGAAATTACCCTCCGTGGCAACGTGCTTGCGGTCGGAGGACTTCAGGAAAAACTACTTGCAGCGCAACGGAGTGGGATCAAGACCGTTCTAATTCCTAAGGAAAATGAAAAAGATTTGAGCGAAGTTCCCAACAAGGTAAAGGAAGGTCTGAAAATTCATTGTATTGAAAAAATCAATCAGGCTATTCAGTACGTTTTCTCCTTACATAACCGGAAGCGCTCTCAGGGCAGGAAATCGAGTGCATAGTGGCGTCCAGTTCGGCGGCGTAGGCCTGCTTCTTACCCTGTCTCACTCGCACCTGGAAGTCAAGGTGTAATGGGGTTGAATAATTGAGGCGTTTGGACTATATTAGCATCAGCGAACGCTCAGATTCTTGAGCCAAAAACCTCTGCGGCAAGTACATTTCATATGACCTACCAAGTAACAGCTCGCAAATGGCGTCCGATGCGTTTTGAGGACGTTGTGGGACAGAATCATGTGACACAGACACTTCGGAACGCGATTTCTTCAAATCGACTTGCTCATGCATACATCTTCAGCGGACCACGAGGTGTCGGCAAGACGAGTACCGCCCGCATACTTGCTAAAGTCATGAATTGCGACGACCCCGTCGACTTGAATCCTGATAATGTATGCGAGATGTGTAAAGACATCACGGAAGGACGATCCCTTGATGTTATTGAGATCGACGGCGCGTCGAACCGTGGTGTGGAAGAAATCCGCAATCTTCGGGAATCTGTCAGGTATGGCCCTGCTAGGGGAACGTACAAAGTCTATGTCATCGACGAAGTGCATATGCTGACGAAAGAAGCGTTCAACGCACTTCTGAAAACCCTCGAGGAACCGCCGGAGCATGTTCTGTTCATTTTTGCCACAACGGAAGTCCACAAAGTCCCTCCAACGATTCTCTCACGGTGCCAACGGTTCGATTTTCGTCGCATTCCTCTCGAGGACATCACCTCAAACCTTCGGAAAGTTGCCGACGCAGAGCACGCTCAAATCTCTGACGATACACTTCTACTGATCGGAAAGAGAGCTGATGGATCTCTCCGGGACGCCCAGGGTATCTTTGACCAAGTGTTCTCCTTCTGCGGTGCTACTATTTCGTATGAGCAAGTGCTGCAGGTTCTCAACGCCGTCGACCAGGAGATGTTCTTCCGTGCGACTGATTTGATCAAGGAAAAAAACAGCAAAGGTGGTCTGCAGCTCGTTGAGGAGATTCTCTCGAAAGGGTATGACATTCGTGAGTTCCTCAGGGGGCTTGCGGAACACCTCCGCAATCTCCTCATCACCCGAACAGATTCCGACACGAAACTCGTCGAAGCATCTGAGGTGCATCGGAAGCGATATCGCGAGGAAGCTAAGCATTTCACGGAGAGTGATATCCTCCGGTTGATTCGATTGGTCATGGAGACTGAGGACGGGATCCGCTGGAGCGCACAACCGCGCTTCAAGCTCGAAACGTGTTTGGTTCAAATGGTACAGCTTGACAGTACGATTCAGATTGAGCAGTTGCTGGAGAAGC
>JAZGDX010000056.1:0-5098 GCA_036478305.1 Bacteroidota bacterium | reverse complement strand
AAACCTTGCTACGATTGGCAGAACGAATGAAACGTCTCGGAACGGAGACCGCATTCGAGGTTCTTGCAGCTGCCCGGGCGCTTGAGGCAAAAGGCCAAGACATTATTCATCTTGAGATTGGCGAACCGGATTTTGACACGCCGTTGAACATTAAAGAGGCGGCCAAGCGCGCACTGGATGAGGGGTACACACACTACGGACCTGCCGCAGGCTACCCCGTCGTTCGAGAGGCAATTGCAGAAGAGGTTAGCCGCACACGACACATCCCGGTTGATCCAGACGAGGTCGTCGTCACCCCGGGGGCGAAGCCCATCATGTTCTTCGCTCTCTTGGCCTGCGTTGACGAAGGTGATGAAGTCATCTATCCGAACCCGGGTTTTCCAATCTACGAGTCGGTCATCCACTTTCTTGGAGCGAAGCCCGTTCCACTTATCCTCCGAGAAGAGAAGCAATTTCGGTACGACCTCGACCAGCTGAAAAAGGCCGTCTCCAAGAAGACGCGGATGCTCATCCTCAACTCTCCCCACAACCCCACGGGAGGAGTCCTGACGAGCGATGATCTTCAGGAGATCGCTCGCCTTGCTGTGGAGAACGACATCCTAGTGCTGTCAGACGAGGTTTACAGTCGGTGTCTCTACGACGGTCTCGAGCACGTGAGTGTTGCGTCCTTCCCGGAGATGAAATCACGGACGATCATCCTGGATGGCTTTTCCAAGACCTTCGCGATGACGGGCTGGCGGTTGGGATTCGGCGTTATGCCGAAACCGATTGCAGAGGCGGTCGAGAGAATTCAGATCAACAGCAATTCTTGCACTGCGAGCTTTTCGCAGATGGCAGGGATTGAGGCGCTCAAAGGTCCGCAGAGCCGGGTCAAGGAGATGGTCGAAGAGTTTCAGCGTCGACGCGATGTCATCGTTGATGGATTAAACCAACTCCCGGGCTTCCGGTGCTACAGACCACACGGTGCGTTCTACGTTTTTCCGAACGTGGAATCGACGGGCAAGGACTCCCGGACGCTGGCAGATTATCTGCTACGGGAGGCTGGCGTCGCATGTCTTTCAGGAACCTCATTCGGGAAATTTGGGGAAGGCTACATCCGATTCTCCTACGCAACCTCAGTAGAGAACATTCGGAAGGCGCTCAACCGCATCGAGACAGCACTGAAGAATTTTTCAGCAAAGAGGGTAGTTTCCAGATAAAACGACTCGAGCGAGGCACTCGTCAATATACAGCCTGCTCACGCATACATGGCTTTCAGTTGGTCTTTACTCCATAGCGGATCCTTACCAAACGATGGAAGGGAGCCTCGATGCCAGACTTCGAACTGTTGCTCTATTCTGCGCTCGAGTACGTGGCGGACAACTCCACGGCCATCACCGCTGGCACAATCATCTTCTCGCTCATCTGCCTGGTTCTCTTCAGACGCCGTAAATCCCTCAGATCCTTTTTTCTTCTCATCATGGTTTTGGGTCCCGGCCTCGCGATATTCGCCACGAAGTACTATGGGGACTCAGACCAGGAATTCTTTCCGAGGGATATTCTCGAGGTTATGCTGCACGATGCCGAATCCGACCTTGATATCTTCAAAGTGCATATCGAGCAGGCCATCCGGGTCGGCGCGAAACGGAGAAGCAGCGCGGACGCCTCTCTGCGGCAGGCGCAGAGTCGCTACCGTGCGTTTTTGGAGAAAATGGAGAAGGTGCCGCGACGCCAACGGAAAAAGTTTCTTGAGCTTCGATCGCAGTTCAAGGAGGAGTTGAAGCACGCGGAGGACACGTTGGGTGAGATCGAATTGGATTGAGGTGTACTGACTACCCGGAGCTTCGAGCAGCTCAAAAAGCCTATGGCGCTTCGTGTGCCGTGGGCTTTGTAGTCTTTGTGAGGATTCACCTGAAGCTGTTCAGACTCTCCTGCAAGCAATATCAAGGAGTCGTGGAGGCCCAATGAAGCGGGGGAAACCGATTCTCTACATCGATGTCGATGGAGTGCTCCTCGTCGATGGTGGACCGCTCTCGCCGGACGGTCGAGCGCGGCTGCGTCCTTGTGCGAGGGAATTCCTGGAATATTCGACGGAACAGTTCGATTGCCGGTGGTTAACGGGATGGCATTACAACGACGAGCGGTCTCATATCGAGGAACTGTACGAATTGTACCTAAAACCAGCAGGCGTACGTCGAACAACCTTCTCAAGAATCGGTTCCCATGATTGGAAATTCATGAGCGATATGATTGTCGACAAACTGAACTCTCTGAATTTCGAAGACGATATCTACGTGATTGACGATTTGATCGTCGATCACATCATACACCCGGAGTGCCCTCACCGTTTTCTTAAGATTCACCCCACGAGACCATATGAACTGATGCGCATCCTGAAGATCCTCAAGAAAATCGTTGAAGGGCAGCACAGCAATGCGCGGTAATCATTCCCTCCGGAGACTTCCAAACTTGCTCGAAGCTGTTCTAAGCATCCGCAGCCTGTTCCTTTGATTTCTTCAATGCGATACGGTAGTACAGCAGGAGTGCGAGCCCACCTGCAATGAGCATGAAGGAGATGACAAACTCGTCACCCAGTGCTGAGAACTTGTCCAGCCAAAGCCCGATAAATACTCCGATGCCGACGAAAGTGAACAGCAGTCCCCATTTTAAATTTCTCAACGGGTTGCTCACCGACTCTTGGCGACGGTAGAGTTCCTTGTAATCGGCAGGATTCAATCCTTTTTCGATAATCGTCATCCGCTCTCTGTGTCTACCCTCGAAATATTTCCACAGAATGGCGGCAATTGCGACGAACAGGGTTATTGGGATGAGGATTTCTAAGAACATGGCTGCTCCATGATTGACATTGATGATTGTTGAGTTTTTCACTTTCTTAGACTGTATTTAGCGATAGAAGGTTTCAGAGATAACGGAGAAAATCATCGAAACTTTCGGCCAATTCTTGGGTCTAATGTAGTAGGGGCATTCTGCGCAGAACACCCATGTCCAATCCAGATTACGGGATCATATCGCGCGTCATCGCTGGAGAGAAGCATGCGTACTCAGAGCTTGTGGACCGTCATAAAGACAGAGCGATGACTCTGGCGATGCGGATGCTGAAAAACCGTCAGGATGCGGAAGAGGCAATCCAGGACGCGTTTGTGCGGGCATTCAATGGCCTGCGGAGGTTTGAGTGGAAATCAAGCTTCTCAACGTGGTTTTACCGTATTGTGTTCAACGTCTGTTCCACGATGCTCGCGAAGCGAGGTGGTAACGAAATCGAAATTTCGATGGATGACACCGAGCTAGCATCGAGATTTGCATTGCCCCCTAAAAATGGGGCGCCCGATCTCGCAGTTGAGAACGCCGAGTTTCGCGAGATCATCCAGAACGAAATCAATCGTCTTCCCCTCGCATATGGAGCGATCCTCACGCTTTTCTTCCTTCAAGAGTTGAGCTATGAGGAGATCGTCCACGTCACTGAACTGCCAATGGGCACGGTGAAAACGCGGCTCTTTCGTGCACGGCTCATGCTGCGGGAGGCAGTCTTGAAACGCTATGAACACGGACAGAGGAGCAGTCAATCTTTGAGAGAAGATCCAGCGAAGAAGGAGAGAGTTCAATGAACCACCTTACTCCCACTCAAGTGCTACAGCTCATCGATCAGACACTCGATCCTGTGGAACACGAGCGACTACAGCACCACGTTGCAGAGTGTTCCGTCTGTCAGAAAGAACTGGAATTTCAGCGTTCGATCACTAAGGTTGCTCGTCAGCAACCTCTAGTGAGAACATCGGCGGCGTTCACGAAGAACGTGATGGCTCACGTACTCCCGCGGGGAGAAGATTCCATGCTGTACCGAATTCTTCTGTACGCGGGAAATTTCTTCGCCCTGATCGTCGTGCTCGGAATTCTCGGCTACGCTCTAAGCACGACGTCGATCTTGAAACCTGCGGAACGTCTTCCCGAAGTTTCTGAGTTTGTCCAGTCGGTCTCCTCCTACTACAAACAAGCTGAGGAGGTGTTCGTACAGAAGACACAGGAGGTTCTGCAATCGATCGCTGGTGGTGCTGCGGGAGACCGCGGAGACCTGCTCCTCATCGTGGTCGTAACGATTGCGGTGCTTGCCGTGTTCGATCGGTTTGTTCTGCAAGAGTTTATTCGGAGGAAGCTGTAATCTTTTCACGCGTTCGTACTATGGCGACGTGTGAGGCAGGGTAATGTGATGCAGTAGGGGCGGGCTGACCCCGCCCCTACTGATTTCCGGTCTTTTTAATTCTTAGAAATCTGTTATGTCTTCGAAACCTGCACCGCTTCCGTCTCTGAAATTTCATCCACTCACTGCGAAACGCTGGCACGATGTCGAGCTGCTGTTCGGGGACCGCGGTGCCTGTGGTGGTTGCTGGTGTATGTGGTGGAGACTCAAACGGTCGAAGTTTGAAAAGCAAAAGGGTCCCGGGAACAGGAGGGCGCTCAAGAAGATCGTAAATTCTGGTGAAGTCCCGGGAATCATCGCATATGTCGGCGCTCAGCCAGTTGCTTGGTGCGCCATCGCCTCGAGGGAGCGACTTCTTGCTCTCGAACGCTCCAGAGTCCTCAAGCGCGTCGATGATAAGCCCGTGTGGTCAGTGGTTTGCTTCTTTGTCTCCAAGCCGTTCAGACGCAGGAGAATGACGGTGAGGCTATTGAGGGCGGCCGTGGTTTATGCCAGGAAGCACGGCGTGAAGGTGGTGGAGGGATATCCCGTGGAGCTGAAGACCCAATGGCCAGATACCTTCGCCTATACGGGTTTGGCACCTGCGTTCGCAGAGGCAGGCTTCAAGGAAGTAATGAGGCGGTCGAAAACGCGTCCAATAATGAGGTACATTATCAAATAGGTTTCTAGGGCGACCAATCGATCGAACTTACCGCAGTCGTCCTTATCCCTTCGGCATTTCACTCTATCCATTCGACTTGTCAAAGCTTCATAATCGCACCCTCATGGTTTTCATGTATCGTAGTACAACGCGTACTCTCCTGGATGAGGGCGCAGGCGCATGTAGTCGATCTCTCTGGCTCGCTTATAGTCGATCCATACTTGAATGAGATCTTCTGTGAACACTCCGCCCTGCAGCAAGAA
>JAZGDX010000055.1:0-6903 GCA_036478305.1 Bacteroidota bacterium | reverse complement strand
GTGAATGGCGTTCAGGCCGCTACGATCACCGTAATGGCAGGCCTCTTCATCGGATTGATCATGGCGATTGAAACGGGACACCGATTCGAAGCCTTCGGCGCAAAATTGTTGGTGGGCCGCACGGTGACCCTTGCGGTGGTGCGCACCCTCGGACCGGTCATTACCGGTCTCATGCTGGCAGCTCGCAATGGGTCGAAGAACGCTGCCGAGCTTGGGTCGATGCAGGTGAGTGAACAGATCGATGCGCTCAGAGCTTTCGGGACTGATCCGATTGCCAAGCTCGTAGTCCCGCGGGTGGTCTCGTCATTAGTCATGTTCGTGCCCCTGACCCTCCTTGCCGACGCAGTTGCGATCATTGCAGGTATGTGGGTTTCCGTCATCTGGCTTCACGTCGACCCTGTGTTTTACTGGAGTTCAGCAATCAACGGTTTGAGGATGCAAGACTTGATCGTGGGATTCACCAAGCCGTTTGCCTACGCGTTCGCTATCTCAACGATCAGTTGTTACTATGGACTGACGACTACGGGTGGGACCGCGGGTGTTGGTCGGTCGGCGATCAACGCCGTCGTTATGTCATCTATACTCGTGCTATTGGTGGATTTTATTTTTACCAAGGTAGTCTGGGAAGTCATCAGGTGATTTCCAAATTCTTCGTGGGACAGCAATGGACATCATTCAATTAGACAATGTGACGTTGGAGCTTGGAGGGAATAAGGTTCTCGACGACGTAAGCCTTCGCCTTTTCAAAGGTGAGACAAAAGTGATCCTGGGACCAAGCGGTGCGGGGAAGACGACCATCCTGAAGGTCATTTTGGGATTGCTCAAGCCGCACTTGGGGAGCGTGTATGTGTGCGGGAAAGGACTGATGGGACTGAGTGAGAAAGAGATCATACCGGTTCGGCGAGAAATCGGCATGGTCTTTCAGGGAAACGCATTGTTTGATTCCCTGAGCGTTGCCGAAAACATATTGTTCTTCGTGCGTGAGAACAATAGGGTCAGCGAAACTGAAATGGATCGAATTGTTCGGGACATGCTCCAGGTCTGCAATCTGGGCCCGATCGGTTCTCTGATGCCCGACGAGTTGAGTGGTGGTATGCGCAAACGGGTTGCCATTGCCCGGGCACTCGCATTTCATCCGAAGATTATCCTTTACGATGAGCCGACAACAGGGTTGGATCCGATCAACTCGAGAATGATCACGGATGTTATGAACAAGTTACGAGCTGACACGGATGTCACTTCGATCGTTGTGACTCACATCCTCCGGGATGCGTTTTCTGTTGCGGACACAGTTGCGATGATGAAGGACGGGAGAATCGTCTTTGACGGGTCTCTGGGAAAAATCCGCTCCTCGCGCGAAGTGTTCATTAAGGAATTCTTGTCCGAGATCAACTATTCAGATTGAGAAAGGGATACTCCATACGGTTCTCTCTAGTTCTGGTCGCAGTTTCTCTCGTGGGAGGGTTGGCAGCGGCACAGCAGCCAGTCCTCCTCACGGAGGATCCACGAACGCTTGGTGACGGGAATCAGTCCTTCGGTATGGGATTTGAGTATCTCCGGAAATCCTCCAGCGATGAGGGAATCAGGTTGATCCGGCTCTGGAAGGTAGCGGTCCTTCGGACGGAATTTGGATTGGGAGACCGGGTTAATGTGCAGCTCTACTGGCGGGGCGGACTGTTCGCAAAAACACAGCAGGGGATCACTGCGTCGGATTTCGGTGACCTTTTCATCGCGACGAAAATCCACATCTCCAAGGAAGGTAAAGCACTTCCGGCGTTCGGTGTGAAGTACGCTGTGAAGCTTCCAATGACGGGAGATGAAGATGGTTTGGGAAGCGACAACACGGATTTCTTCGGTTCTTTGCTTTTCTTTAAGAAAATTGGTATTCTGGCAGGACGACTGAACTTGGGAATCGGTATCCTCGGGCATCCGCGGGCGCAGAATGCTCAAGACGACATCTACACGTACGGTGCGGCGATCTTGGTCCCGATCAAACAGGTTGCTTCTTTGTATGCCGAAGCGTCCGGCTTCTTTGGACCTTTTGAAGATGACGACAAGCTGGTCGGACGTCTGGGTCTTCAAGTCCGGAGATTCCACCTTAAATGGACGGCGTTTGGCAGCTTCAAGTTATCCGGTACGGCCCGCGATTTCGGCACTGCCTTCGAACTGAGTGAACGTTGGGGAGTCGGAATCTTCGTCTCGAAGGATGTACGACTTTGGTAGGATCCCTCCCGTTACCTAGGACTTCTGAGACGATCAGAAACTTGTCAGTATGAGCAAGCGGACTTTTCGGTGGTCAGAACTTACGGTTGGACTCATCCTTATCTTCGCATTTGCGATTTTTCTCATCGCGATGATTTTGGTGGGGAGTAATATCAAGCTTTTCACGCCCACCTACTCTCTGAGGATGTTTGTTCCGAATATCGAAGGTCTCGTCGACGGCTCGATGGTTACGCTGGCTGGCAGAAAAGTCGGGTTCGTGAAAGATGTTCGATTTGTACTGATGGATGGGTTGAATGGCGTGGAAGTCGAAATTAGCATCGATACGAAGTTCCAATCTCAGATCACTGATCAATCAAAGGCCACGATCAAGACGATCGGACTACTGGGCGATAAGTACGTGGACATCACGATGGGACAGGCAGGTGAGAGAGTCCTCGTTGAAGGTGAACACGTGGGTGTGAAGTTGAGTCCCGATATTGCTGAGATATCAAGAAAGGTCGCCAGTGCAATCGATGATTTTGTGGAAATGGTGCGGCATACAAAAAGCATTACCCAAAAGATCGATGAAGGAAAGGGTGTGCTCGGCAAGCTCGTAAACTCTGAGGAGATGTCTGCCGCCCTTGACCGATTCGTCACGTCTGTAAGCCGGATCACGACGCTCGTGGAGTCGAAGAATGGCACAGCGGGGAGATTACTTCGAGACTCAACGCTCTATGTGGATCTGAGCGCGGTGGCGGAGAACCTCAACGAAATAACGACAAATATCAGGAGCGGGGAAGGGTCACTCGGTCGGATTGTCACGGATCCAGCGCTGTATGAAGGCCTTTCTCGTTTCGCAAGTCAGGCTGACGCTCTCCTGTCGAAGATGAACAACTCTGGTGGCTCTGCAGAGAAGTTCCTGACTGACCCTCAGATGTACGAAGAGTTCGTCCAGTTGACGAAAGTTCTCAATACCCTGGTCGAGGATTTCAAGGAGCATCCGGGCCGTTACTTCCATTTTTCAGTTTTCTAGCAGTGTAGCAAGGGGGCGAGGTCCAATCTGCGAATTCCGTTCAGACCCCAAAGGAATACTTCGTGGATGTCTCTCGATCCTGAGCGACTTTCTGATGTTGCCGAGCGGGCAGCTGCCGCTCTGAATGCCGAAATCTATGGTGTTGACGCCGTCGTTACCTCCTCGGGTGAGGTCGTTAGCATCGACATGAACGATTGGCCTACCATTGGTCGGTTTCGCAGTGTGGCGAGTCGAGTGATCGCAGATTGCCTCATCGGGCAGTTTACCAGCTATTCGAAGACACAGCGACAAGAGCACTTCCTGAGGTTTTCAGTCTTAAAGCGCCTACCCTAACTCGATTGATGGGGCGTCGGGCGGGCTGTGGAGTCAATCTCATGAACTTGCGGTGCCGATTAACGATGTGGTAATTAAGCTCGTGGATGAGGTAGGATGGGAACTACTTTGTACGTTTGCTCCAGTTTTTTCCGGGTACAAAGCCGGATCTCGCCGTGAGCTTCGAAAAAAGGAGAAACTTAGCACCGAGGGTCACCGTGGCGTTTTCTAAGTTCTTCGGCTTTCAGAAAAACATTGTGCAAGCGGATCCGCAGCCAGAGGCACAGGTCAAGTCCGTTTCGCTCAAGCGGGGACGTAACTCACGATTCGAAGCAACTCTGAAAACTCTCGATGTCGAAGAAACAATCGACCTCTATTTTTTCCGCCCTCTAGGGTATTTCTTCGCACGCGTATTCCAGAAGTTGGGAGTCACGCCCAACACCGTGACATTTGCAAGCATCGTGATCGGTGTGCTTGCCGGTCACCTCTTCTACTACCAGAACCTCGCCATCAACGTTGTTGGCATTGTTCTGTTTCTCCTCGCGGACATCTTCGACAGCGCGGATGGCCAATTGGCCCGGATGAGCGGGGCGTCGTCGAAATTCGGTCGCATACTCGACGGAATTGCGGGCAACTTGATTTTCTCGAGCATCTATGTCCACATCTGTCTGCGGCTTATTGAGCAAGGTTACCACCCTTTGGTTTTTCTTCTTGCGTTGGTCGCAGGCATCAGCCATTCGTTCCAGAGCGCTATGTCGGACTACTACCGGAATGCGTATCTACGTTTCGTCAACGGCAAAGGGGAATTGGACTCGAAATCGAAGGTTGCGGAGGAGTATCGCTCCTACCGGTGGTTTTCTCGTGGTGCAGGAAAAAAGCTCATGCTGCGCACTTATTTGAACTACACATCCCAGCAGGAATTCCTCTCACGAAATTTTCAACGACTCTGCGAGGCAGTCGTTCGAGTTTACGGGAATAAACTTCCGTCCTCTTTCTCAGGACTGTACAGCATGAAAAACAAACCGATGATGCGCCTCTATTCGACGCTCTCGACGAACTTGCGGATCATAGTAATGTTCATCGTGATTATTCTTGACAGGGTCGTTCTCTACTTATGGTTCGAGATCCTTGTCTTGAACGTATCCCTGGCGATAACGCTGATTCTCCAGGAGCGGATTAATGGGAACCTTGTCGAATGGGTTGAGTCGCATCCGGAAGCTGCATAGATGAAAAAGGCCGAGCTCATATTCTTCCTCGTCGGTATTACCATCCTGGTGTACCTGGTGCTCGAGTTTGGCTTCGATCGGCTTATAGACAACTTACGAGAGAACGCGTGGGTCATATTTGCTCTCATCGGAACCTATTGTGGAGTGTACCTTCTCAACACAGGAGCATTCCGTATCATCCTGGGTAAGGAGAACAATCACATCAGTTTCGCTCGACTCTTCCGCATCACTGTCTCCGGGTTCGCTATTAACTACGTAACCCCTTTCGTCAATCTTGGAGGCGAGCCGTACAAGATTTTTGCGCTGTCAAAAAAGCTCGAAACATCACAGTCGGTCTCATCGGTCGTTTCCTTTCGAATGCTTCACATCCTGGCACATCTCTTCAGCTGGTTGACTGCTATATTCCTGGCATTTTTCTACGTTCGGCTCACGGTTCCGCTGCTGCTTCTCCTACTGGTTTCGGGTTCGATCATTCTCGTGCTTGTCGCTCTCGTCTTCCTCGGACACGAGAGAGGTTTGTTCGAGAAGGTTCTCAAGCTGATGTCCAGAATTCCGTTCCTACGGTCGTACGTCGGGAAACTGCGTCAGAAGGAAGAGGTAATTATTCAGATTGACGAGGAGATTCGACAATTTTACCACGCTCGGAAAAAAGATTTCTACAGAGCCCTTGGGCTGGAGTACTTAAGCCGGATAGTTCAGAGTGTCGAGCTGTACTTGATTTTCTACATTCTCAATGCCCCGTTCAATTTTGTTGAAATTTATTTCATCTTTGCTGCATCGTCTCTCATCGGCAACTTGCTGTTCTTTTTCCCGATGGAGATCGGAGTCAAAGAGGGCGGGTTATTTGCGATCCTCACCTATTTTGCCTTTTCGCCCCTCTTGAGTATCTACATCGGCATCCTGATCAGGATGCGTGAGTTTTTCTGGATTGCGTTGGGTCTGGGGATGATTCTCGTGAGTGGCGGGAGGACTCGGCTCACGCAATTCACAGGAGCGAGGAAGGGGTGAGATGGATTGCCGATACGCTCAGGGCAGAGGCCGAACGTGCGGTGTTCGCAGGGGGTTCTTGCAATACCCGACATCGTCGGAGTCAAGCCTCTTGAACTGAAAACAATCTAGCTTTGACACAGGACGAATCGAGTCCAGGGTGACCCGACGAAACCGGATGCTTGTATTCGATTTTTGTAAAGAGCTCGAACCCTTGATGTGTCGTAAGCGCTAAAGAAGCGAAAGACCAAAGGAAGGCATAACCATGGTACCGAAACCTATGCAACCCTCGAAACGGAAACTTGGCGTTTTGCTCGTTGGGTTGAACGGCGCAGTTTCCACCACGTTCATTGCTGGCGTTCTGGCAATACGAAAAGGAAAAGCAAAGCCGATTGGATCCCTCAGTCAGATGGGGCACATCCGATTGGGCAAACGGACAGAACATCGGTCGCCCTTTGTTAAGGACTTTGTTCCCCTCAACGGGCTGAACGACTTGGTGTTTGGCGGCTGGGATATACACAGCGAGGACCTTTACACGTCCTCAGTGAACGCAGCGGTCCTGGAGCGTGATCATCTCGACCTCGTGAAGAATCACCTCCAAAAGATCCGGCCGATGAAGGCTGTATTCGACCAGCGGTATGTTAAACGTATTTCCGGATCGCATGTGAAACAGGGGCGGAACAAGTATGAACTTGCGCTCAAGCTGCGCGAGGACATCCGTACTTTCAAGAAGAAAAACAACCTCGACCGAGTAGTCATCATCTGGTGCGGCAGCACGGAAACCTATATCAAGCCGGCCGGCGTACACCAATCAGTCGGGAAGTTTGTAAATGCAATGAAGAAAAACCATAGAGACATCTCACCAAGCATGCTGTATGCGTACGCAGCCATTGCGGAAGGTATTCCCTACGCGAATGGCGCCCCGAATCTGACGTTCGATTTGCCTGCCCTGATCGACCTTGCAAAGGAAACGGGTGCCCCCATAGCGGGCAAAGATTTCAAGACGGGCCAGACATTGGTGAAGACGGTCATCGCTCCGATGCTCAAAGCACGGATGCTCGGCCTTCATGGATGGTTTTCCAGCAACATTCTGGGTAACCAGGATGGGGTCGTGCTCGATGATCCGGGCTCGTTTAAGACTAA
>JAZGDX010000054.1:0-4190 GCA_036478305.1 Bacteroidota bacterium | reverse complement strand
TTGTGCGAGGGGTCATTCGTGATGTGGGATATACGAGGGCGGAATACCGGTTCGACGCTGATTCCTGTTCTGTCCTGTCGACCATACACCAGCAGTCGCCGGACATAGCTCGGGGGGTCAACAAAGGAGGAGCAGGGGATCAGGGCATGATGTTTGGGTATGCTTGCCGTGAGACATCCTGCTACATGCCGATGCCGATCTTCTATGCCCACCGGATCATGCAACGCTTGGCTCAGATCCGGAAGCATCGGAAGAAGCTCATGCCGTACCTCCGACCGGACGGGAAGTGCCAGGTTACGGTCGAGTACGAAGCTCGGAAACCGATCCGTGTTACCGCTGTCGTAGTCTCGACGCAGCATGATCCTGACGTTTCACAGACACGGATTCGTGAGGATGTGATACGCCACGTGATCGAGAACGTCATCCCGGAGGACTTTCTCGATCGCAAGACGAAATACTACGTGAACCCGACGGGACGTTTCGAAATCGGTGGTCCCCACGGCGACAGCGGACTGAGCGGACGGAAGATCATTGTGGACACGTACGGTGGTCGGGCACCCCATGGTGGTGGGTCGTTCTCGGGGAAAGATCCATCCAAAGTGGATCGCAGTGCATCCTACGCTGTTCGGCACATTGCCAAGAATATCGTTGCGGCCGGCCTAGCCGACGAGACCCTCATTCAGGTTGCGTACGCCATTGGCATGGCGGAGCCTGTTTCGGTCTACGTTCACACCTACGGAACGGGTGCAATCCCCGACGCGGAAATCGGAAAGATCATCCGAAAGGAAATCGACCTGACGCCTCGCGGTATGATTCGAGGTCTGAATCTGCGGCGTCCGATCTACCAGAAGACCTCCAACTACGGTCACTTTGGACGTTCTGAAAAGGAATTCACCTGGGAAAAGCTGGACCTGGTGAAAGTGTTTCAGAAGGCAATTCGATAAACGCTCTTGATTAATCGAGAAAAACGATGAACGAACGAAAAGGTGTATTTAAGGTAAAAGACCTCAAGCAGGCAGACAAAGGCCGAATGCGTATTCGCTGGGCTGAATCTCGCATGCCGGTCCTGATGGCTCTAAGGGAAAAGTATCGTAAAAGAAAACCGCTGTCCGGATACCGCATCGCGGGGTGTCTGCACGTCACGAAAGAGACGGCCGTTCTTGTCGAGACCTTCGTCGAGATGGGTGCACAAGTGAGTTGGAGCGGCTGCAACCCACTCTCCACACAGGACTCCGTGGCGGCGGCCCTGGCTCAAAACGACGTACCGATCTTTGCCTGGCACGGTCAGAGCGTGAAGGATTTCTACTGGTGTATCGAACAAACACTCACGTTCAAGCCCAACCTCACACTCGACGACGGTGCTGACCTGATCTTTACGATCCATAACCGTCATCCGGAATTTGCCGAACAGTTTGTCCTTGGAGGGACGGAGGAGACCACAACCGGAGTCCACCGCCTGCGCGCGATGGCTGAAGCCGGTGCTCTAAGGTATCCAGTCATTGCCGTCAACGACGCGGAGACTAAGTGGGACTTTGACAATGTGTACGGAACTGGTCAATCGACGATCGATGGCATCCTGAGAGCAACGAGTGTGCTGATGGCGGGAAAAAATGTGGTCGTGGCTGGTTATGGTCACTGCGGGCGCGGAGTAGCCATGCGTGCAAGGGGACTTGGGGCCAACACGATCATCACGGAAGTTAGACCGACAGCGGCGCTCAAAGCCATGCTCGACGGTCATCGAGTGATGAAGATGGAGGAGGCGGCAAGACTTGGAGACGTGTTTGTCACGGCTACGGGAGTGAAGGACGTGATCGTCGACCGTCATTTTCGCGTCATGAAGGATGGTGCGATCGTCTGCAACACCGGTCATTATGATTGTGAAGTGAACATCAACCACCTCAAGAAACTTGCGAAGCGGTGGAATGAAATTCGTCCCAACAACGAAGAGTATCTGCTCAAAGACGGTCGCCGCCTCTATCTGCTCGCTCAGGGAAGACTCGTTAACCTCGCTGCTGCGGAAGGACACCCATCCGAAGTGATGGACATGTCATTTGCGAATCAATTCATGGCTCAGATTTGGTTGGTCAGTTTGCATAAACGAGGGAAGCGTCTCCCGAATAAGGTTCACGAGATATCCCCGCAGCAGGATCAAGAAATCGCCCGATTAAAGCTCAGGACCATGGGTACATCCATCGATCGACACACCAAACAGCAGCGGAAGTACATCGAAGACTACGCGGCAGGTACGTAAACTCCGACAGTCCGGTAGACGAACGGATCGATACATATTGCTGCCGAAAGGATTCGTCGATGAACACTTCAATCTCGCCATTCTTAGCTGTGTTGATTCTCTGTCTCGCACCTGCCTGCGAAACGGCTTCGGTTTCCCCCGAGGACGAGACCCCGAACCACATCGTTCTTGGGGAGGGAGAAGTACACGAAGGCTGGTTCTTCGCTGCCGGTGAAACGGTCATAATTCGCGGAACCGTGAACGGGGATGCCTATTTGGCCGGCGCCAACGTAGAAGTTGACGGCGTGATCAATGGCGACCTCCTTGTCGTCGGAGGCAATGTGACCTTACGAGGTTCCGTCACCCATGATGTCCGCGCTTGTGGTGGCAATGTGCGGATCGACGGAAAGGTAGGCAAGGATGCAACGGCATGTGGAGGGACTGTAGAGGTGGGAAGCCTGAGTGTGGTGGAGGGAAACTTCCTGGCGGTCGGCAGGAGCGTCTCGCTTAGCGGGAGAGTCAGGAAAAACGCGAAGCTGGCTGGTCGCGACATCACAGTTATGGGCGTCGTCGAAGAGGATGCGGAGCTCGCGGCTGAAAATGTCGTCATTCTGAGGGGTGCGCGCTTTGAAAGAGACTTGTCGATTCGTGTTTCCGAGAGGGATAAAGCGCATATCGCTGAGGGAGCCGTGGGGGGCGAGCTAACGCTTCATGTGGAGGAGGAATCCTCTGACCCTGAAGCTCTTATTCTCGGGTTGAGTCCGTTTCAGTTCGGACTCAGGCTATACTGGTTTCTGAGCTTGCTGGTGGTCGGATTGGTGTTGGCGCATGTTTTGCCAGATCAGATGTACGCAGTCGGGCGATTCATCTGGGGACGGCCGATAGAAAGCTTCCTCTGGGGGATTATTGGTCTGGTGGCCATTCCTGTTGTGGTTCTCCTCGTCTGCATTACCGTCATTGGCCTTCCGCTCGCCCTGTTCCTTCTCGTAATGTATTTCTGGCTGTTGTTTCTTACGCAGTTGAGCCTGGGCATCGTCTTGGGCCATCTTATATTTCCAGTTGAGGACAAAGAAGGATTCCCTCTTTTCGGTGCGTTTGCAGTGGGACTGATAATCGTTCAAGTCTTCACGTTTGTCCCCGTTGCGAATATTGTTGTTGTCTTACTTGGATTTGTTCTTGGAATGGGTGCTTTCCTCTTGTTGCTGAAAGCCGAGCTCAGTCGCCTGCGAGGAGCCTGAGCACCCTTTAAGTTATCATTCGGAGAAACGTCTTGACGAAGCGAGTCTCTCTACGAGGTCGCAGATCGAAGAAGTCGAAGCGAGCCCTGAAGTCACCTCAAACGGAACTTCGTTCAGAGCCCGCCGTACCCGTCGGGGATTTGAGACCAGTCGCCAGGATCCTCGCGATCGACGATGATCCAGCTATGTTGAGCGTAATCCGCGAACTTCTCCAGAGAGAAAAATTCGACGTGACTACGGCCAACGACGGGCAGGAGGGAATGAACGCGTTCAATCGAACTTCGTTCGACTTAGTCCTCCTGGACATCGACATGCCGGAGGTCAGTGGATTTGAGGTGCTCAGGCACATCCGCTCCCGTTCGAACGATGTGAAGGTGATCATGGTGACGGGCCTCGACGACTTGGAGCACGGAATTCAGGCAATGGGATCGGGGGCGAACGGTTATATCACGAAACCATTTGGCGTGGGGGATTTCATTCACGAGGTGAAACGGATCCTCGAGGACTGAAGGACTGTAGGATCGGAGTCTGCTGCGAAAGAGGTTTCGTCTCGATTGCGTTGCTACACGGCCGCATCGGGAAAGCTCTTCACCCAGAAAACAAAAAGGCGGAGGGCCCGCGCGTCGTTACCGACGGGTGGCCATCCGCCTGAAGTGATTCCGACCTTACCTTCTTACTTTACTCTCACTTCTATCGCCCTGGGCTTTGCTTCCTCTGCCTTG
>JAZGDX010000053.1:0-3282 GCA_036478305.1 Bacteroidota bacterium | reverse complement strand
GGACCGACCCACCTTTGTAGCCATCACTCGTCTTCAACTGACTCCGCGCTCACTTCATCTACCGTTCCAGCATCCATCCATTCGTCTTTCTGCAGTCATCTTGACAAACGAGGGACGAGTTTCATGTTAAAAGGTCTGCTGTTCTCCTAAGTTATTGTAATTGCGCAACATATCTTGACATTTGAACTAGATTTACTATTTTGGAACGTCAGAAGCGTTCTTGATCTGGGCGAACGTGCGGGATCAGCGATCCGATCACTCGCGCCTGATTTTCCCCTCTTGACCGTATTACCGTTTCCCCAAGCATCGATCATGGGTTTGCAGAAAGCTCAAACAGAGGTGTCCGTCGTCGTCTTTTCGGACCTTGATGGAACACTGCTGGATCATAATTCCTATCGGTTCGACGAAGCTGAGGAGGCGCTTCGCCTCTTGCGAGAACGTCGATATCCTCTCGTCCTTGTCTCGAGTAAGACGCGTTCGGAGTTCGGGGAGTGGCGTACGAAGCTGCAGAACTCTGCCCCGTTTGTTGTCGAGAATGGCGGGGCGATATTCATTCCTCGTAGGACGTTTTCTTTCGAGGTCGAAGCCGGCCATCGAATCGATGAATTTTGCGTCGTTGAACTCGGGATGAAATATGACAATCTGCTCAAGTCCTTTGATGAGTTGAGGAAGCGAACGGGTCTGCCACTTCGGGGATTCCATGAGATGAGTGTCGATGAAGTCGCTGCGCTTGCCAATCTTGCACCTGAACAAGCCCGGATGGCAATGGAGCGGGAGTACAGTGAACCATTCGTGCTGCTGGCGGACGACCGAAACCTTCTCGATCTGAAAGCCGCCGCTATTGATTTGGGCGTTCGACTTACCACGGGAGGAAGGTTTCATCATCTCATGGGGGGAAACGACAAAGGGAAGGCAGTGCGTATCCTTGTAGAGCTATTCGAGCGCGAGTTTTCGGGCACTGAACTGTTCACCGTGGGGATCGGAGACAGCGCGAACGACATTCCCATGCTCAACGTAGTGACCCATCCAATTGTGGTTCAGCGACCCGACGGTTCGTACATGAGCGCACACTTGCCTCCGGGGACAATGTTCGCCAAGGGGAGGGGACCAGTGGGCTGGCTGGACGGAATTGTCCAGACGATTGAAAAAATCGACCACAACGGCAACGTGCCTGGCCTTTCAGACTAACCGACCAATCTCGGAGCTATCATGTCAGACTTCTTCCAGAATGGCGAGATCGCAACTTTCCATCGGTTGAGCCAGCGAGATCTCAGTGAGCTTGAGGGGGAACTCGAGCAGGCAACGAGGCATCGACCTGTCTCCCTTGTTCTCCCGTACATACCGATCGAACTGAAAGGAGCCGGTCTTCCAAGGATTATCGAACAACTGCGACATGTGAAGTATATCAAGAACATCATCGTTGCGGTTGGAAGGGCGAATGCGGGCGAGTTTCAGGAGGCGAGGAAGTATTTTTCAATTCTACCACAGAAGCCTCTACTGATCTGGTGCACCGGGCCGGAAATTCAGAAGATCTTTGATCTTCTCGCGGAAAATGGAATCAGCGTCGGTGATGATGGAAAGGGTCGATCCGCTTGGGTCTCGTACGGATATATTCTTGGACGGGAAGATAGTCAGGTCATCGGACTTCACGACTGCGACATTGTCACTTACAATCGAGACCTCCTTGCAAGGCTCTACTATCCGGTAGTTCACCCAAATATAGGATTTGAGTTCTGCAAGGGCTACTACAGCAGGATCACGGATCAGATGCACGGCCGCGTTACGCGTCTTTTCGTCACGCCGCTCATCCGTGCCCTGAGAGCCACCCTGGGCCATAATCAGTTCCTGGATTACCTCGATAGTTTTCGGTACATCCTTGCGGGGGAATTCTCCATGGATGTCGATCTGGCACGACGGATCAGGATCCCTGGCGACTGGGGATTGGAGGTCGGGGTTCTCGCGGAAGTCCATAGAAATTGTGCACTGCGACGAGTCTGCCAGGTTGATCTTTCCGATAATTATGAGCACAAACATCAGACACTTTCGCTCGAAGATCCCAACAAGGGATTGATGAAAATGGCAACTGATATTGCCAAATCGATCTTCAGAACTATGGCGAGCATGGGTTTTACACTGACGAATGAATTTTTTGTCACACTCCGGGTGACGTATCTCCGCATTGCCCAAGATCTAACGGCTCGTTACGAATTTGATTCTGATATCAACGGATTAAAGTATGACCGACACAAAGAGAGCAGCTCAGTTGAAGCCTTCGTCCAATCGATCGTCAGTGCCGGGCAGCAGTTTCTCGAGAACCCGATGGAGGTTTCCTATATCGCGAACTGGAACAGGGTTGTCTCCGCTGTTCCCGACATTTTCGAACGTCTAAAGAACGTAGTGGAGAAGGATAACAAGAGTTGATGGGCGAGCGATTGTTCTTCAATCTGTTGACCTGTGTTATACGATGTTCGTATGGCACGTGACCTCAGAAGGGACGCAGTCCAGATTTTTAACGCGGCGGTGGAGGCGGTGCGGCCGGAACATCTTATTCCGAAGAGTGTCCGACGAGAGGGGACCACTCTTCACATCGGTCACCTGAAATTCGACCTTCAGAAGTACTCAGACCTGGTTGTCGTGGGAGGTGGGAAGGCATCAGCTGCGATGGCACTTCCGATGGAGTCGATACTCGATCGGTACCTGTCGGGCGGACTAGTAGTGACAAAATACGGCCATTCTGTACCTCTGAAAAAGATTCGTGTCCACGAAGGGGGGCATCCTGTACCCGACGAGAGCGGCGTCCGTGGCACAGCGGAGCTCATACGGGCAGTGGAACCTCTCGGTCAGGATGCTCTTGCACTCTGTCTCCTCTCTGGAGGTGGGTCTGCGTTGCTGAGCAGCTTCGAGGACGACATAACGCTGGAAGATGCGCAAGCCCTTTCGCGTCTCCTGTTGTCCGGCGGCGTCCCCATTCACGAAATCAACACGATTCGAAAGCACATCTCACAAGTTGGTGGAGGCAAACTAGCGCGCCTTGCACATCCGGCGACATTGATTACTCTTGTGCTCTCCGACGTAATCGGCGATCCCCTCGAGAGCATTGCCTCCGGTCCGACCGTTCCCGATCCGTCGACGTTTGCAGATGCGACAGAAATTCTCGCCCGCCACTCTCTGGAAAAGAAATTGCCTGCTTCGATTCGGGATTTTTTCAGTCGGGGCGTCGGCGGTGAAGTTCCGGAGACTCCAAAGCCGGGCGACGCGGTGTTTTCGCGATGCCATACACTG
>JAZGDX010000052.1:0-3251 GCA_036478305.1 Bacteroidota bacterium | reverse complement strand
TCGACCGCACGTACAGGTATGCGATGTCAATGTTCAAGTCCTCACTGACCTTGTATCCGACCCCAAGATTGAAACCCATCCGGTCAGCCTCTGGCACCAGAGGGCTCAGGTACTCATCAACACTGGGCACAGAGTTAAAAAAGTATCCGGCGCGAATTTTCCAGATGCTGCTGAGACGATGCTCTCCCCCCACCCGTAGGGTCCAACCGTCACTCCACTTCTGAATGATGGCAATATCATTCTGGCGGGTTGTGGTTGTCTTGAAATCGATACTCAGTGAATCCACGACTGACCAATCCACCCACTGATACTCGACGGTGAACACCCAGTCGTCGTTTGGGCTGTACGCAATTCCAGATGTAAGGTTATTCGGCAACTTCAAATCCACTGTAGCATCTCCGCCAGGGAATTGGGACAACAGGGAATCGGGAACAGCGCTGAAGGTCCCTGTTCCTTCGATGTCGAGAATAGCACGACTCCTCCAGGAGGCACCGAACGACCACCGAGCGGATGGCCTGAAAAGAAATCCGACGTTGAACGTTACAGCGTTCCCATCACCCTCAAGTTTCACTCGCCCCTCCCCTGGCGAGAGATCGATACGCCGCTCCAAATAGGCTGATCCGAGCACGTAGTCAAGCCCAGCTCCGATCGCCAGCGTCTCAGCGACCTTGTAGGAAAATGTGGGGTTGAGGTAAAAAGTAGTCACATCAGCTTTTGTTGCCAAAAACCTGCCCGCCCACCCATCTGGCCACTCTGTCCGCAGTCCGAAGGGATTATAAAGACCGAAGCCGACTCCCACTCCAGACTCAAACGTGTGCGCAACGTAGAAATACGAAGGAAAGAAAACGTTGTTTTCCATCTTGGTGTCAACTTGGTCAGGAAATGTGCGGCGAAATGTTGGTCGACTAACAACAATCGTGGTCCCTAGCAAAAACTTTGTTCCCTCCTGGAACGACAATCCCCCAGGATTAAAATAAACTGCTGACGGGTTGCTCGCGATGGCAACGAATCCACCTCCCATCGACATTGCTGCAGCACTCTGCTCGTAGATTTGGATTCCTCCAGCGACAGCCTTCGTACCACTGATGACCAGCAGGACACCGAAGAGCATTTTCCAAGGACTACATCGCCCGTGCACGGTCACTCCAGTGTGGCTTCAAGCCGTTTTTGATTGATTTCCCTTTTGACCGAAAGGAATATGCAATTGCCGATTCTTTGAACGTAACCTGGAAAACTTGACTGTGATCCGCTGCAGTCAAGCCCGATACCTGAGTAGAAGCTCCCCTTTTTCAACCGCTGAACCTTCGTGGACACAAACCTCCCCGATAGTGCCGTCACGCAACGATCGAATCTCATTCTCCATCTTCATCGCTTCGAGGATAAGCAACGTACTCCCCACCTGAACGCGAGCCCCGGTGTGAACCTGTACAGCAACAACAAGTCCCGGCATGGGAGCACGAACTTCAGCCTTCGTGTGCCCAGCCAAATATCCTCCCTGCGGCAGCCCTAAGCGTAAGTGAAGCTCGTTTTCAAGCCGAACAGTAAATGAACGACCCAGTACTCGGGCGCGAGTCACGCCCCCCCCGACTGACTCCAAGAGAACGCGGTACGACTTCGATTCAAGTCTCAACATGAGGACTCCGGGCTCAATGACCTCAAATTCAAGCGGATAAACTCTTCCGTTTATCGTGACCTCTTGGCCCTCCCTCAACTCCAGCTCAAGGCTGGTATCCCCAATTGTTGCGACATACTTACCCATGCCACCTCATTCTTTCCTCCTCGCGCGAGTCGAATCGCTTCGACCTCCACCTCGACTTCGTTTTTCCATCGAAGCCCGGGAGCACCACGGACGCCCTATTCTCCCATTCTGCCAGACATGCTGAGCTTACGGCCGCAACAACAGTCAAGGCATCCTCACGCGCGACGGAATCTACTTGAAAGCGATGTTCCACGAAACCAGTGTCATAGGTTCCCGCCTGGAAATCCGGATGGTCCATTACGTAGAGACAGAATGGGACTGTTGTTTCCACACCGGAGACTTGGTACTCCTCCAGCGCTCGTTTCATCCGTGCGATTGCGCCCTCCCGCGTACCCGACCACGCTATGAGCTTTGAGATGAGAGGATCGTAGTAGACCATAATCTCCCCCCCTTCCTCAACTCCACAGTCCTCTCGTACTCCCGGTCCGAGTGCAGCCCGGAGGCGCGTCAGTCTTCCCGTTGAGGGAAAGAATGAATTATACGGATCCTCCGCGTAAATGCGACACTCGATCGCATGGCCACGGCAGCGAATATCATCTGGGACGAAGGAAAGCCGCTCCCCCTGAGCGATTTTCAGCTGTTCTCTCACCATATCCACGCCGGTAACCATTTCAGTCACGGGATGCTCCACCTGAAGCCGGGTGTTCATTTCGAGAAAGTAGAAATTCGAGCCTCCGTCGAGAAGGAATTCAACCGTACCCGCGTTAAGATAATTGCAGGATTTCGCTATAAGTACCGCAGCCTTTGCCATTGATTCTCTAAGGTGTTGATTCAGTTTCCTTGAAGGAGATTCTTCAATGATTTTTTGATGACGACGCTGTATTGAGCACTCGCGCTCCCCGAGCTGAATTATCTGCCCATGCGCATCTGCAAGCACCTGGAATTCGATGTGGCAGGGGCTCTCGAGGAACTTCTCTATATACACTCGATCATCACCGAAAGCCGAGAGAGCCTCCGAGCGGGCTCCTCGCAACGCTGATGGTAGATCCTTCTCGGAACGAACGATCCGCATACCCTTTCCGCCGCCCCCTGCCGATGGCTTGACCATTACAGGATACCCGAGGTTCCGAGCGCCTCGGGAGATATCATCATCGTGCTCCGCATCTCGATCACTTCCAGGAACAACAGGGACACCTACGCTTCTTGCCAATTTGCGAGCCCGGGGTTTGTCGCCCATTGCTCGAATCGCATCTGCAGTAGGACCCACAAACGTGAACCCCTGCTGCGACACTGCTTCGGCGAATTCGGCGTTTTCCGCCAGGAATCCATACCCCGGATGAATTGCATCACAACCAGTATGGCGCGCAGCGGCTACGATTTTTTCGATGTCCAGATAGCTCTCAGAGGGCGAAGCGCCACCAAGAAGATAGGACCGATCCGCGATCTGAGAGTGAATCGAGAGCCTGTCAACCTCAGAACAGACTGCGACAGTCTCAATCCCTAGCTCCTTGCAGGTACGGATGATCCTGACTGCAATCTCTCCCCTGTTTGC
>JAZGDX010000051.1:0-2300 GCA_036478305.1 Bacteroidota bacterium | reverse complement strand
CCAATCCTCGGTATCTGTTACGGACTTCAGCTCATTGCGCATCAACTGGGGGGAGAAGTTGACCGCTCGGCGCGGCGAGAATACGGAAAGGCTCATCTGCTCGTGGACGACACTTCTGACCTTTTTTCTGGGTTCGATGGTGAAACGACCGTCTGGATGAGCCACGGTGACGCGCTCACTAAGCTACCTCCCGGGTTTGAACCTATCGCACACACGGAAAATTCCCCCATCTGCGCAATTCGAAATGTTTCGAGGAAGATTTACGGAGTCCAGTTCCATCCCGAGGTGATTCACACCCCCCGGGGGAAGGACATTTTGCAGAATTTCCTCTTCATGATTTGCCAATGCAGGGGGGACTGGAACCCCATTTCGATCGTCGAGCAGTCGATTCAAGAGATTCGCCAGACGGTTGGTCAGGAGCGCGTGATCTGCGCGCTGAGTGGCGGCGTGGACTCATCCGTCTCCGCATCGCTTCTTCACAAGGCAATCGGGGATCAGCTCGTCTGCATTCACATCAACAACGGCCTCATGCGGAAAGGGGAGAGTGAGTCCGTAGTCCGCACTTTTCGGGACCACTTCCAATTTAACCTCCAGTACGTCGATTCAACAGAGACGTTTCTGAGCCGGCTTGCCAAGGTGCTCGATCCGGAGGTGAAGCGACGCGTTATCGGCAACACGTTCATCGAAATTCTTGAGGCAGAAGCGAGAAACCTGGGGGACGTTCAGTTCCTCGCTCAGGGGACACTCTATCCTGATGTTATTGAGTCGACTTCCTACAGAGGCCCGGCAGCGAAGATCAAGACGCATCACAACGTCGGGGGCCTGCCAGAACGAATGCACCTGAAACTCATCGAGCCGTTTCGGGAGTGTTTCAAGGACGAGGTGCGGGAGGTCGGTCGTCAGCTGCGTCTCCCCGAGGAATTCATCGGCCGACATCCATTTCCCGGGCCCGGTTTGGCAGTGCGCGTGCTCGGTGAAGTTACGCCAGAAAAGCTGGAGACCCTCCGAGAGGCGGATGACATATTCGTTCGAGAGCTCCGAACAGGCGGATTCTATCGGAACGTCTGGCAGGCCTTTGCGGTGTTACTTCCGATACGATCAGTTGGTGTTATGGGGGACCAGCGCAGCTACGAGTTTACTATCGCGCTGCGGGCGGTGACGAGTGTGGACGGGATGACAGCAGATTGGGCTCATTTGCCCCACGATTTCGTCGCGCGGGTTTCGAACCGGATCATCAACGAGATTCGCGGAGTGAATCGCGTGGTGTACGACGTGAGCTCGAAGCCCCCTGCCACAATCGAGTGGGAATGATGGTCGGTGAGTTTGGGATTCTATTCGTCGTCAGGTCCCGTGGCAGTGCCATCATGAAAGCGTGCTGCGACACTGGGACGTCCGGGGCTGCAATTCCTCTGGAGGGTTGATTCTCAAGCGAACATTTTTCATACTGAGCAGGTGCAATTTTTCCTTCGCAAGCGATGATTGAGCTGAAAAATCTCACGAAGAAGTTCGGTTCCCTAACCGCAGTGGACAATCTCTCCCTGCGGGTCGAAACGGGCGAATACTATGGCTTCCTCGGTCCGAACGGAGCGGGGAAGACGACGACGATCAAAATGATGACGGGCCTGTTCGCGCCGACGGCGGGCGAGATCTCCATCAATGGTTTCAGCATACAGAAGGATCCACTCCGGGCCAAGTACAATCTCGGCTATATACCAGATCAGCCCTTTCTGTACGACAAGCTTACCGGTCGAGATTTTCTCTACTTCGTCGGCGGTATGTTCCGAATGGACAAACAAACGGTTACACAGAAGATGGCCCAGCTCATCGACCACTTCGAAATTGGGAGCTGGGTGGACAAGCGCACCGAGGATTACTCCCAGGGGATGCGTCAACGGATTACGATCACTGCCGCCCTCATACATGATCCCAAGGTTATAATCATCGACGAACCGATGATCGGGCTCGACCCTCGCAGCGCCCGGATTGTGAAGGATACACTGAAAAAATTTACTGTGGACGGAAATACCGTATTCATGTCGACTCACAGCCTTCCGGTGGCGGAGGAACTGTGCGACCGGATTGGGATCATCAAGGACGGTCGACTGATTTTCGAAGATACGATCGCCGGCCTCCAGTCCTACAAGCAAAAGTTTGACGGTAAGTTTGAATCCGTGTTTATCGAACTGACAAAGTAGGAATTCATGCACGAACTCGCCCTGATCCTGAATGCGAAGGCCAGGACTTTTTTCCAAGTCACGTTCGATTATCGTCTCCAGACCATTATCAAGAACGTTGCGTCC
>JAZGDX010000050.1:0-10984 GCA_036478305.1 Bacteroidota bacterium | reverse complement strand
CATACCCTCCGTCGAAAAAGCCGTAGAAAAAGGACCTCCGGCCAACGAGGAATCGATATTCCACGTTGGACCAAACAAGGCGGGAGCCAAGGAACTGGTTTTCGCGGTAGCCACGCAGGGAATTCGTGCCACCGAGTCGGAACAGATCACTCTCATCGACAGGACTCCCCCGCAGTTCCCTGACGTGAAGTGACAACGCCAAGACTTGACGCACAAATGTCGGAAAATAAGACTCAACGTCGACACTCACGTTCTGTACGGTAATATCATCTTCGACTGATTCGGCAGAGTTAGTAGACGGTGTAAGCTTTTTTGTCCCGACCCGGTAATCCGTACTGTAATAAAGACCTCTCCGCGGGCTGATAACGTCATCCCTTGTATCATACTCAAGATTGACGCCTACCGACGTGGTGTTACTCTTTAAGACGGGGGATAGTGTTACCCGGTCGCTCGAAGGAATGACCGATTCCCGATTGAAGGTCGCTCCGACATTGAGATTGCCAAATACGAGCATGGAAGCGTTGAACTCCAATCGCCGCTTGACGTAGGCAGAATCCTGCTGGCGCTGACCGAATCCCAGACCGACGTTCACAGGAAGGTTGAACGCCCAGGGTTCGACGTATCGAATGCCAAGCTCTTGAGTCGAGCGATCCTCACGCCGCCAGTGTACATGCAGCTTTCTCGCTGTTCCAAAAAGATTCCTCATAGATACTGTCACAAGGCCCATCAGGAACCCATCCTGGTCACTACCCCCGATTGTGGTGGGAGGAACGTAGCCAAGGATCCCATCGAACGTATTCGCGTTCCCCTCCTGGACTTTGATCAGGAGTCCCGCCTTATCACCCTGAATGTACAATTCTGGCTCGCCCACGGAACGAAAGACTTTGAGTCGCATCAAAAGCGGACGAACCGCGTTTACCTTTTCGTGATTATATGGCTCGCCGAGATTTATGCGCGACTCACGAATGATGACACTCTTCTTGGTTGTGGAATTCCCTTCGACACGCACGTCTGAGATCCGGACTATCGGCCCTTCGTCGACCTGAATCATGATCTTAAGAGACTGACCGACCTCTACCAGTTCGATGTTCGCCACCGTAACTTTAGCGAACGGGTAACCCCGTGCTTCATACAGAGTCAGGATGTGTTCGAAGTCCTGTTCAAGAATTCGCTCATCGAGAACCGCTCCTACACGTGTCTCGAACTTCTCGAGGATCTCTTCTGTCGGGACCAACTTGTTGCCAGAGAGATCAATACTTCCGATGGCCACCCTCGGGCCTTCGGTCAAGTTCAGGATAAGTGAAACAGAGCTACTATCAGGAGTGTACTGGAGTTGCGGATCGATGACGGCGAAATAGAACCCAGCCCGCTGGTAGCGAGTTGCGATGGTCTTCAGGTCATGCTGGTATTGCTCCACTTTGAAGGCAGCTTGAGCTTGGAGACCCATCCAGCTCAGGATTTCTCTCGTGGAGATGCTGTGATTTCCGTGCAGGTCAATCGACCGAAGTAGCGGCGGTTGAGCCCCAGCGATTGAGACATGGAATGCCAGCAGTATGATCGACAAGAAATGTTTCACGCGACGATGTGCTTCGGCGTACGAGGGAGTCAGCAGGAACAAGAACCCCTTCACCCAAGTCCGCATCATACCAATAAAACAGTAGAGCCATCCCACTCCGAGGGATGGCTTTCAGCTTCAGTCTAGAGTTGAACCACGATGTCGGGATTCTTCTAGTAGTCTCCTCTCCGGCGCTCCCAGACATCCCAGATCGGTGTCACCAATCGGTAGTCACCGAATCCCGTTTCGTCCACGAACACAAACTCGCGATTGATATCGTAGTATGACCAAATCTCATAGGGTTTCCTGTCGTAATCGAACGGATGCCGATCGACATTATTCGGGGAGCCGAATATAATGAATACCATCCCCATGTCGGTCTTCCACCCATCGAGGTAATGGCTGAAGTGCTCGTTCGAATACTCCACGCGACCGTAGTACTCTTCCATTCTCTCGTTTCCTTCAGTGTTAGGGCTGGGGTCGTAGCGCTGCCAAAACTCCCTAAATTTTTCCATCCGTTCTTCGTCTGATCGCGCCGCCTTGATGTCGTCGAGCTCAGAATCCTTCGCCATGTACACTAACTGGTTGATTGCCAAGCTCAGGTCATTGACGGTGACCGGCATACCGTACCATCGAACCTGCATCCAGCGCGTGGAAACGGCAACCAGATCCTTGTAATTTTCCGACTCAAGGGCATCTCCAACGGGGCGCGCTTGCACGGAAATGATGTAATCACCGAGCGGAAGATCCGACCGCTCCATCTCGATGAAAATTTGGTTGCGTCCACTTTCCAACGGATAGAGCATCGATTTCGCCAGCACGACTTCCTTTTTCGCGTTGAATATTTGATAGGTTAGGTCAAGCTCCCTGAGATCTGTAGTGTTATAGATCTCCAAGAAAAGGTGGAATCCCTCCGAAAGGTTACCAACGTTGCCTGAGACGAGAGGTAAAATTGTCTTCTTATCGCCGTCGACGGTCAGTCGGCTTACGAGCATAATGTCGCTCATGCTGAGCTTTCGGTTCACGAAGGTCGGGACAAAGACGGCTTTTCCTATATGGTACATCTTCCTTGAATCCTTGTCGTGCACCTGAACTCGAAGAGTGTACTTCCCAGGCTTGAGTGCAAAATGGCGCTGACTCAGGTTGTGTCCGCGTTCCGAGATAGTCTGGTCGAACTTGGAGGCCCGTACAGTCTCATTCCAGATCTTCTCATTGACCAGGTTCTGTCCACTGTCAAACACGTCGATTGTGACCTCATACTGAGCCAGAAAAGAGGATTCGTCCTTGACAAATCGTAGTGCTCGATATGGGACCTGCACATAGGTGTCCAGACGACTTGAGGTCATATCGCGCGAGACAAAACTCAAAGCTTCGACGTAAAACTTTGGTTCGTCCAGATACACGGGCCGTCGAATCTCTACCTGAGCATGGAGATCCAAGGAGAGAGCTGCAAGAATGAGCCCCACGCGCAGAATACCCGCGCCGACGATACCGCGATTCATGACGTCACCTCGCCTGAATGATTCAGTTGATTGCATCCCTCCTAGTACTGAACAATCCAATCGTCGAAAAAGTTGACAGTTCTCAAATCCTCTCACGGATTCGCGCCCTCCCGCCGCCAAAACTACGCTACAACATCCACTAAGCCAAACCGGACAAATGCCAACTTCACTTCACAATATATCCACTAATTCGAGGATTGTCAACCACCCGAACCCGAGACACAGTGCGTTCATTCTCAGTTGAGAAAATCGGAACAGAGGCCACGGGATTCTCGACACAACTTGTGACGAGTCGTTCAAGCTATCGTGCGATCAAGCCGCGATTCGATCTTGCGCTTAAGACAGACCGCAAAAATTTATTAATGACGCGGGCCGACTACGCGCTCGAAAGCTCAGAAAACGATGAAATCCAGGTAAAGGTAAACGAGGGGTGAGACAAGGATCACGCTATCGAATCGATCGAGTACTCCGCCGTGACCGGGGATCAACTGCGAAGAATCTTTGACTCCCGCGTCACGTTTCAGGAGTGACTCAAAGAGGTCACCGGTTTGTCCGAACACCCCGACGATGAATCCGATGGCAATCGCGTGAGTGAACGTCAGATACTCCAACACTAGGAATTTCGCCCAAACCGAAGCTACGATTGCGAAGAAAAATCCGGACGCAGCACCTTCCCAGGTTTTGTGTGGACTGACACGCTCCATCAGCTTGTGCCTCCCCAGGGCCATCCCGGCGAAGTAGGCAGCAGAATCGCAGATCCATATCATCGCAAAGATCGATATGATGGTGTAACCTCCCCAGTCGTAGACTTTGTCCGCGATCTCGGGCGTCACAAACGCACCCTGCAGCTCGAAGTACCTGTACGTGGGGAAATCACCGGGAACGAACAACTCGCGCACCCCTACGAAGGTCCCCAGAAACAGAGACACGTACACGACCCCGAATACGGTAGCGCCGACGTTCGCAATTGGCGATCCTTTCTTGCGGAACAATTCGTGCAAGAACGTAGCTACGAGGAAGATAAGAAGGACGATGAACAAGAATTGTCGCGGTGTGGGAAGAGGGAGAGCCGGCCTTTGCTCGCTAACAAACTCAAGGATCGTAAACTGAAATCTTCCGTAAATGAAGGAAAAGGTCACGACAAGGCCGACAAGCAACCCCAGGGCAGTTGCAGGGTAACTTCCCTTCCGCTCCATCAGACGGTAGAGCTCCCAGAGCGCAATCGACGAAGCAAGAGCGACGAACGCGAAGAACGCGAGTCCACCCTCAAACGACAACCAGAGGATGATGGGAATCGCAATCACCGCAACGAGGACACGAACTGCAAGGTTGCTCACGGTTTTCGTAGACTCTGGTTACGTTCTCGGACGATTTCGTGGATTGATCACAACTTGATTCCGCCGCTCAAGCTATTGAAGAGAATGGACCACGTTTCGCCAATTGTGATCAAAATGTTGATCCCGTACCGCCTACACACGACGCTCAGTTTTCTTCCTCGTCGTTTTGATCGAGCAAGTCTAACTCCTCCAGCAATTTCTGTGCTTGAAGAAGCCTGCTCTTCGGAACCATCACTTTTACCTTCGCGAGGTCTCCGATCGTAAAGAACAGGGCATGATCTTGCTGAGAGAACACGAGACTTTCAATCTCAGCCCTTTCGAGATTTGCTTTCACCATCTGAGCTTCATAATCGAATCCTGTGACAAGCAGGACCGCCCATCCCTCATAAATTCGAATGTGCTTGTCATCCTCGCAGAAAAACTTTCCATCCCTCTTGCGCGCGCATCCAACACAGATCGGCTTTGAGCACACGACGCAAACGGCGTTCGCAGGCGACGAAGGATGATTACCACACTTTAGATCCTCCTCACGCTTAAGCAGCGCTCCACAATGAGTGCAGTAGCTGCCGCTCGATTCGACTCCTTCGCCACAGTGGTCGCAGTAGACGGGATCACCAGAAATGAGCAATTCGTTGCACCCGGAACAGATTGAAGTCCCTTCGGCGTATTCTCGGCGACAAGCCGGACAGAAGGGCATAGGTACTGCTCAGGGAAATGATCGCTGTCTCAGAGCTGTCGACTTCACGAACCCAAACGTCGATCCCAGGAACAGTCCACCAAACAACACCACGTTGATCAGAAATGTCTGAATGTCCACCTCACCCGCTGATCCATCCTGAACGAGCAGTTCCTCATCCACACCGTAGAAGATCGCCAGGATAGCCAGGAAGTTGTTGAAAAAGTGTCCAAGGATCGCGTTCACTATGCTTCCGCTACGATAGACGACGTACCCAAAAAACACGCCGAGAACAGCCAGGGGAACAAGCGAGAATGGGTTGAAATGATACACCCCGAACACCGCACCGGCAACCACGACTCCCCATATACCCTTGAACCCCAGCTCGAAATTGCGCTGAACAAGACCTCTGAACAGGATCTCTTCCGTGACGGCCGGAACAATCGCAACAACGACGACAACGAAGAGAAGTTCAGGCAGCGAGTCAGCCATGACGAGTGTTTTGTACGTCGCTTCGATGAACTCTCGAAACTGTTTCAAGAACGGCTCCACAGACTCCGGCAACGGAATTTGCTCCTGGAGATACATATACGCCTGGAGTATTTGCTGGAGCGCGAACACAGACACGAGAACGAAGAACACCTCCCGTCCCGAGGGTCGCTTCCATCGGATGAACTCCCTGACGCGAGATGTCTGCACTTTCAGCAGGATGAACGTGGGGACGAGAAGGAGGAGGAGATGCCCTACCATCGTGGCCACCCGCATCCGGTCAACATTTTCATCGGTCACGTCCGCCCCCACCAGGACAAACGTAATGACCCCTCCGATGAACTGGTAGAGAACGAGTGTCACCAGCAACGCGATAATCCCGTAAAGAATCGGAGAGATGCTCAATCGGTCGGTCAGGACCTGTGATTCCGGAGGTTGAGCTTCTACAGCGAGGTCTCCTCCCCGAGAATGTTCATTCTGGCGGTATCCTGGTTGCTGAAGCTCGTCCATCTTACCGGAGTCTGCTGGTAATCATCGCCGCGAGGAGTGGAATCATGATTTCATGATGCCCCGTGATCTGATACCCCTTGCCACCATCCATCGTGGGACGTTCGACAATATTCACCCTCGGGCGATAGTGTTGAATCATGTCGAAATTCGCGGTCGTGAACCCACGAGCAGGGTAGCCAAGGTTGCGTGCGACGGTGAGGGCTTTGAGAAACACCTCCGGGAGGATGACCGCAGAACCGATGTTCAACACGACTCCTCCACCCTGGAGATCCTTCACGACTTGGCAGAGCACCTTGAAGTCACGGAAGCTCAACTCGCCCGTCGCCGAACCGCTCATCGTCGGTTGCTGATGAACAATATCTGCGCCGATTCCGACATGTACTGTCACCGGTACATTCAGTCGATAGCAGGTCCCCAGAATGCTCAGCTTGCGGTACCGTGCTTTGACTGCCACCAGTCGTGCCCCGACGGCTTCCCCAAAACCAGTATTTCCCTCGTAGTACTCATTGAGGAGGGTTTCGTTGATGAAGTCGCCGGTTTCCTTTGACATCCCGAAGGTGCCGTCGAGGATGTTTTCTGACACATCCTCAGAAGTTTTTCCCCACATCGCCGTTTCGACGTCGTGGATTACGGCAGCGCTATTCATCCCGATGGCCGTTACTACTTTGCGCCTCACGAGATCGATGATAACGGGTGAAAGCCCAACCTTGATGACGTGGGCACCCATGAGCACGATGACGGGCTTCTTCGCTCGCCTGGCGCGCTTGATGTCCTCGACAAGATTTCGCAAGTCTTCCGCTACGAGAATCCGAGGCAAGGAATCCACGAACCTCCGAAAGGAGACCTTCGAGCCGACCGCTTTCGCAAAATCAGCAATGCGGACTTTGCTCTTGCGACGTTTGATCGAAATCGTTTCGACGTTGCTCAGGTCAATTTGACGATATTTGCCCATGTCCTCTTCTTTCGATTACTTGACTCTTGCCTGGATCGGTTCGTCGACACCAATGTACTCCCGTAACTCCGCCTTGATAGAGCCGACCGGAACTTTTGTTGTCATTTTTATGGGAATTTTCTGCTCGTCGTCGGTTAGCCAGATAATGATTCGTCCACCGCGTTTAAACAGCCCACCTTGTTGAACGAGAGGCTCCACAATGATGCATCGAAATTTCCCCGCTTTGACTTTAACCGTCTGGCGTCCCAAGAACTTGACGTCAAGTGAGTAGGTTGAGTCCTTGTAGAATTGGTGCAGATGCAATTTTTCCCCGATCCGCGCATTCTCGAAGTCCTGCGTCCTGACGTAGTAGAACGATGAGACGATATCATGGACGTACGGTGGAATCGGGTACTTTCCTTGCTCGGTTTTCGCAATATGGTTGATTTGGTCGAATTCTGCAGCCACGTCCCGTCGGTACCCCCCCTCGCGGATATGCTGCTCATACCGCCACGGAAAAATCCCTTCCACGTCCAGGCACGTCTCGTATCGGTCCTCTACCTTGTAGAACAGGGAAAACAGTCCCACGGATTTCACACCAAAGTGGATGCGATAACACTTGCGGTTTTGGACCTCTTCGAGGTCGAGAATTTGCATAACTGCCTCCCCCGCCTTCAGGAAACCGTACTTAATATTGAAGACAAGGTGCTCTCCCACCCGAAACGCTTTGTTCTCTACAGTGCGAAGTCGAGAAATCCCGACCGCGACCGTATCCCAGACTGCAACCGAATCATCTGGATTGGGGTCGCCCTGCGCTGCTGCGGACTGTGCTTGAGCAAGGGCCCACCATCCCACCACGAGCCACCCCGTACAACTGAGCCGGCTCATTTCGTTCCTCGCAGTAACTGTTCAACTGCGTTGAATACATCTTCGACCTGTATCTGGTCCATGCATTCACACAGTTTCGCTTCGTTCCTGAGGCACTTCGTACAATTCAACGGTCCTTGGCCTACAAAGACCCTTTTCTTGGTGGTGTAGGGGCCCCAGCGCTGGGGACTGGACACGGTGACATTGGGATAGAGTCCTATGACGGGCGTTCCCACTGCCGCCGCGACATGAATGGGTCCCGTGGAATTTGCAATGAAGAGACTTGACGAACGGATCAAAGCGGTGAGTTCCTTCAAACTCAGCTGATTTGCCAAAGGGATACAATTTGCCGTCCTTTGCGGTGAGACCTGCTGGACGATCGCTTCTTCACCTTCTCCACCGGTTACGATCACCTTCCTTCCCGACTGTGAACACAACCGCATCGCAAGCTCCCGAAAACGGCCCGGCCCCCAATCTCGTGCCGAACCTGAGCTTCCGGGGTGGAGGACAACGACCGTGTCCGAATCTCTTATTCCTAATTCCTTTCGTAGATTCCCGATTCTCTGCTCAACCTCTACCGGAACAGTAACACCGAATTCAACCTCCTCCCGGCTCGGCTCGATGCCCAACGCTCTGAGCAATCCGAGATTGTACTCGACCTCATGCTTTTCTCCCGTCTTTCGGTGCTCGTAGACTCGTCGGTTGTAGAGAAATGAATACCATCGATAGCCCGTTCCAATGCGCATCGGAATCCCCGAAAGCGCCGAGAGCAATGCAACGCGAAACGTTGAACGCGTGATGATACAGGCATCAAACGCTGCTGAACGTACTGCAGAGAGGAGTTCACCGAAGGGCCGCTGCTGCTCTTCACGGTCGTAATACAGGATCTGGTCAACGTACGGATTTCCTTCAACGATCTCAGCAGTATAGGATCGGAGCAGCATCGTGAGGCGAGTCTGCGGAAAACGTTTCTTCAGAGACGCCAGCACGGGAAGAGTCAATACGACGTCACCTAGCTTGTCTGTACGGATGACCAGAATATTTCGAAGCGCTGTCTCCAAACCCGGGTGAGAAGAAAGATCGGCTCGATCGTAGCTTGAAAGATACTGTAAATCGGATGGAATCGCAACCGAGATGTCGCAGCAGAGGTAGGTGCCGGGGTTTGCAGGGCCGTCAGCCCCGGTGATGACCGTGAGTGTACAGAAAAAGTTTCAGAGTTACGAATCCAGACTGCTTAGCAAAGTCCTTATCTAACAATACCGGGAGGGACATAACACTGGGAAGTCATCACGTATCGTCTGGAGATGACACCGACTGGGCACTGCGCTTCTCAGTATTCACCTCCTTCAGATACCTTCCTATCTCCAGGCCCTCTCGTTCCCGAATCAGCCGTTGATGAGTTTCCAGGTACGGACTGACATCCCGCTTCTTTTGATCGGCTTCTCGCAAGGCTCGTTGATTTTCTTCAAGCTGCCGGTCAATTTCTCCCCTCTTGAGAGCGACCAGCGCGGAGGCCGCGATCCGCCACTCATCCGGTTCGCGGATGGCCACCCCAATTGCGTTCCAGTTCTTGCTCATTTCGTATTTCGTGAAGAGGAGATTGGTGACAACGCTTTTGGCCACCTCCTCAAGTTCATTGAGGAGCAAGTTCACGTCAAACGTGCGATCGCCTTCGTACTGTTCGATAATTTTCTGGAGGATGTAGCGGACTCGTTGGTCGTGAAACTCATCTAATCCTGTATGTTTAGCGATAAACTGAATCATTTTTCCACCATGTTCAAGTATCAGCTTTAGAAGGTCACGCTCAGCCGCCGGAATTTCAGCACGCAGCGGTGCATCGAACAACGGCTTATCGATGACGGGGAGTTTCTGGAGGGTCTCTTCTCTCCTCATTGCCCGGTCCACGCTTCTTGTCGATCGCTCCAGCTCTCTGAAGAGGACGGTTTCGTAGACATCGTATTTAGCAGCCACACTCTTGATGTAGAAATTGCGTTTCAATTCGTCGGGGATTTTCGCGATCGATTGAACGATCGACCGGACCGCTTCTGCTCTTCCCTCGGGTGTGGCAAACTTCCCTTCGGACTGATACGTGCGAGCCTTGAAATCAATGAATGACTCCCCGGTTTCCACGAGCTTGCGGAATGCCTCACCGCCGTTCTTCTGGACAAATGAGTCCGGGTCCTCCCCTGCTGGAAGCTGAGCAACGCGAACCTCGAGGTTGTTCTCGAGGATAACGTCGACGCCCCGTAACGCCGCCCTCGACCCGGCGGAATCGGCATCATAGACGAGGGTCACAGTTTTGGCGTATCGGCTGAGGAGCCGGACTTGTCCCTCCGTCAACGATGTTCCGCCCGAGGCGGTGACATTCTGGACTCCCGCCTGAAAAACCGAGATGAGGTCGGCGTAGCCCTCAACGAGAATGGCGCTCTCCTCCTTCCGAATCGCCTCCTTCGCCTGGAAAAGGCCATAGAGCACGTGGCTCTTACTGTAGACGGGCGTCTCGGGACTGTTTATGTATTTGCCAAGGGGGTCATCCTCGTGGAACTTACGCGCACCGAAAGCAATGACACGGCCGGACGCAGAGAAGATCGGAAACATCAGACGTCCGTGGAAATAGTCATGGTACGACCCATCCTCACGAGGCCGAACGAGGCCTGCCTTTTCAAAATGCTCAATGCTGATTCCGCTCGCCTCGGCGTGCTTCACGAGTGCGTCCCAGCTGCTCGGGGAATATCCAAGCCCAAATTTTCGAATGGTCTCGTCTTTGAACCCGCGGTTATGGAAATACGCAAGGGCGAGCGCCCCCTCCGTAGTGCCAACCATGGTATCGTAATAGAACAATCCTGCTGTCCGCATCGCTTGATACAGTCCCTCCTGCTCGGTCGCGGCCGCCTCATCCGCACCACCGACCTGGTTCCAACGTGCAAGCGAGATCCCCACACGATCTGCAAGAAATCGTACCGCCTCTGCGAAGGAGATCTTCTCCTGCTGCATGAAGAACGTGAAGACGTTTCCGCCAGCCCCGCAGCCGAAACAGTGATAGAGCTGCCGTTCTGCGCTGACAGTAAAGGACGGGGTCTTTTCGCTGTGAAATGGACAGAGACCCACATAGTTCTT
>JAZGDX010000005.1:0-2618 GCA_036478305.1 Bacteroidota bacterium | reverse complement strand
CTTCCGTAGGCGTCGATTCGAAACCCGGAAGTCCCGGTGCCCAACCCACAACCGATGAAGCGCTGGCCGCGGACGTCGTACAGAATGGCGTGTCTCCATCCCTGCTTCCTGAGCCCCACAACGAATTGAGCAAGTGATTGCGGTCCTTCAGACGGAAACCCAACTGCCTTGCAGACTAGTGTCTCTTCCGGCCCCTTCCGCGGACGAAGTGGTGTTCTTTCATTCCAGCTAATCAATCGGTATTTGTTCTCACGATTTTGGACGAGCGTAGGAATGCTGCTGAAGACCTCATACAAACAACGCTCGATCATCTCAAGGATGGAACTTCGTTTCTTTGATCCGCTGAACGATCTCGGGATTTTCGAGGACGCACCGGTAGCAACCTGCACAGAGATTGCTCTTGGGAGCAAGGCCGCCAACCGGGCGGCTGTACACACCATACACGCACGGTCGGCTCTTGACGGTGGCCTTCATTTCTTCGACCGACGAGCAGGACATCAATTCATGCAGGATCATCTTCATGAACTTCAGTCGATCGACCTCGACGGAAAACTTTGGGACTTGGGGTGAAATCGCCGGGCAAAGCGTCGTGTGGATGTGCTAGCGTCGATACATCGATTTAGTTGTAGGAGAACAAAGAGGGCAGGTGTCCGTGAAGAGCAGCTTTTGCAAATCTCGTTTTCTGATCAGAGAAGCAGGGGCAGAATAACACTCAGAGCGGGAGAACGTATCGGGATTTAATCGCTGTACTGTTTCTTCACTTCAATCGTGAGGACTTCGTTCATGCTACCGGTTCGGTATCCCTCCAAATCCAGTGTCACGTACGTAAACCCGAGTCGCTTCAGCCGGGATACGATTTTCTCGCGAAGGCCGTCCTCCATGAGAAGCTTAATCTCTTCTATTCCCACTTCAATGCGTGCAGTCTTCTCGTCGTGGTGTCGGACCCGAAAACTGCGGAAGCCAAGCTCACGGAGCAGCGTTTCCGCTTGATCGATCTTCATAAGATTCTCCTTTGTGATGCCAAGTCCGTACGGAAACCTGGAAGACAAGCAGGCAAAAGAAGGTTTGTCCCAAGTTGGTAGCTCAAGGTAGTGAGAGAGTTCACGAATTTCCTGTTTGCTCAGTCCTGCTTCCAGCAAGGGCGAGCGTACCCCCTTCTCATCGAGTGCTTTCATGCCCGGTCGATAGTCACTGACATCGTCTGCGTTCGTTCCGTCGGCGATCCAGCGAAATCCTAGCTCCCTTGCGATCACGCTGAGCTTGCCGAACAGCTCAGTCTTGCAATAGTAACAGCGGTTCGCTGGGTTCTCTCGAAACTTTAAGACGTCGGTCTCCTCGGTTCGCACGACGTGTACCTTTACACCAATTTGCTCCGCGAGGCGCAGGGCCTCCTCGTACTCACTCGTCGGGTATGTTTCGGACTGGCCGATGACTGCGAGAGCACCGTCTCGGAGCATATCTGCAGCAACCTTGAGAAGGAGTGTGCTGTCGACGCCTCCAGAAAAGCCGATGACCACGCTCTCCAAATCGGTGATGATAGAGCGTAAGGTTGAATATTTTCTCTCGAGCATGGTGGCAAGCTGTCCCGACATCATTCTATCCTTTCACCGAGGAAGCATGCATATGATGGATAAGCACTGATCGCACTTTCTCGACAGGCATTGGCATACCCGTCCAGAGTTCGAACGACTCCGAAGCCTGTCGCAACAACATCTCAGACCCTCCTACGACGGTTGCTCCTTTTTTCCCTGCCAACCTGATCAATTCCGTTTCCGGCGGATTGTAGACGAGGTCCATTATAATCTGTCCAGGGGTGAAACTCTTGTCCGTAAGGATCGGAGACTCCTCCACGTCCGGATATGTGCCGACCGGGGTCGCATTCACAATTAGCTTACAATTCGTAAGACAATCAATAGCGTTCGAGGCAGATAGTTCCAGTGTCGTGATCGCACCATAGGATAAGGTTTTCTGAAAATCGATTCTTAGAGATTCCGCTCGCTCCAAGTGTCGATTGAGAAGGTAGATTCGTTGTGGTTTGAACTGGGTGATGAGTCCATAGAGTACTGCTCGGGCTGCACCACCCGCACCCAGAACGGCGACGGTCTCGCCCCCGATTTGGTCGGAGAATGGTTTGAGGGATGAGACGAATCCCAATGCGTCCGTGTTATATCCGTGCAGTCTAGAACCATCGTTGACAACTGTGTTCACTGCACCGATGACTTGAACCTCTGGTGATAATTCGTCGAGCAGTTCAAGTATACGTTCCTTGTGCGGAATTGTCACGTTGAATCCGATGCAATTCAGAGCTGCAAGTCCGCGAACGGCATCTCGTAGCCTGCTTGGATGGATGTCGAACGGTAGGTAGATGAAGTCGAGACCTGATTGTTCGAACGCCGCATTCTGGATCAGAGGTGAGTACGAATGTTTGATTGGATGTCCAATGATCCCTGCAAGTTTGATTGTCGATCGATACTCGCGTGCCACCTTGGCTCCCTGCGTGCAAAAATGAAAAAACCTAACGGTTCACTCGTTAGGTTTTCCTGATGGGAAAAACTTTCCATTACTTCTTCTTGAGAAGATTAGCAAACTCTCTGATCGATTTCACGCCGGGGAATTCC